>JBCCRB010000520.1:0-1503 GCA_039208465.1 Pseudomonadota bacterium | reverse complement strand
GCACGCTGATGGACTGGCACGCCCAGGGGCGCATCCACCCGCATATCAGCCACGTGCTGCCCTTCGATCAGACGTTGGAGGGGTTGCACCTGCTGAAGACCCGCAAAGCCACGGGCAAGGTCGTGATTACCCTGTAAGCGCCAGCTGCGGCGTCTGGAACGCCCGCCGGACCAGATCGGCAAGGTCGGCCACAGTCGGGTTTGCGGCCGCATCGCTGCAATAGAGGTTGATCTTGCGCGTGCCCAAATCCGGAAGCGTCCCATTATGGGCCACCGGTGTCATCTGTTCTGCCGCTGTGCCTTTGAGGTAAGCCGCGACGGCCAGATCGGCGGCGACCGTTGCTTCGGTCGTGCGCGAGCTGTCTGATTCGACCGCAATCTCCCAAGCGATGCCTGCCCGGTCCAATGCCGCCAACATACCGCGACGGAACTGGCATTTTGGCTGCGACGCAAGTGGCATGGGGCGGGATTGCCACGCATCCCCATCGCGCGCGCCGTACCACAGCAAGGGAACCTCGCTGACCGTCTCACTATTCGGCGTGCTGTCATCCTCGGTCGTCAGGATCAGATCGCACTGCCCCGCCTCGAACATCTGCTTGAGCTTGAGGGTGTAAGACGACAGCAACTGCACTTTCATGCGCGGATGCTCGGCATGGAACAACCGCAGCACGGGCGGGATTGCGGGATAGACAATATCACTGGGCACCCCAAAGACAACAACGCCTTCATAGACATCATCGGTCATACGCCCATAGATTTCATCGTTTAAAACCAGCAGCTTGCGACCATAACTTAAGAGCTGCTCGCCAGCGCTGGTCAAGGCAACCCCCCGCCCCGAACGATCCAGCAACGCTTGCCCGAGGTTTTCCTCAAGCCGTTTGAGCTGCATTGAAACGGCCGATTGCGTCAGGTTGAGTGCCGCCGCAGCGCGCGTGACACCGCCTGTATCGGCAACCGCGACGAATGATCGAAGGGCCGTCATATCAATGTTCCGGGGCATATCAAATTCCCTGATATATTCTTTCAGAATTATTCGTTTTTCAAATGTACCAGCACGTGACAAATAGATCAAGCAAACTGAAGCAACGATGGTCAAGCATCACGATATCGAAAGGAAACATCATGCCGACCAAGACCGTAAACCTCTCCACCCACTTCCCCCTGTCCGGACGCGCCCGTCCCGGGATTCTCGGCATGGTCCTCAAGGCATATTCCATCTGGCGCGAACGCCAGTGTCTTAACACGCTTGACGATCATCTGCTCCGCGATGTCGGACTGACCCGGAATGATGTAGAATCGGAAACAAACCGGCCAATTTGGGACGCTCCGAACCGCTGGATGCGGTGAAACTGCGGCTGTTGACCGAAAACACGCCTAAAACTGTCAGGAACAGTTGAAAACCCGGCAAAACACTCCAATATCATCGGAGGAATTGCCGGGCTACCGGCGAACGGGAACAATAGTCAATCAGGAGAGCATGACAAATGGCTGAATATGAGACGAT
>JBCCRB010000519.1:0-1575 GCA_039208465.1 Pseudomonadota bacterium | reverse complement strand
TCGAAATTCACTATGCCGGTGAGAACAGATTGCTCTTACCTGTTGAAAATATTGAGCTTTTGTCTCGCTATGGGTCTGAAGCCTCTGAGGCGCAACTGGACAGGCTTGGCGGCGGTGGTTGGCAAGCGCGAAAGGCAAAGCTGAAGAAACGGCTGCTCGACATGGCCGACCAATTGATCCGGATTGCCGCCGAGCGGCACATGCGTGATGCGCCGGTCATGGCCGCGCCGGAAGGCTTGACCGATGAGTTTGCGGCGCGCTTTCCTTATGAGGAGACCGATGATCAACTGTCGGCCATCGCCTCCGTTTCAAATGATCTTGGTGAAGGCAAGCCGATGGACCGCCTGGTGTGTGGCGATGTTGGTTTTGGCAAGACCGAAGTGGCGTTGCGCGCCGCATTCCTGGCGGTCATGAGCGGTTTTCAGGTGGCGGTGGTGGTGCCGACAACCCTATTGGCACGCCAGCATTTTAAATCATTTGTCGATCGGTTTGCGGGGCTGCCGGTCAATGTAGCCCATGCCTCGCGCTTGGCCGGCGCCAAAGGTCTGGCGGCGGCAAAAACCGGTGCGGCCGATGGCAGTGTTGATATTGTCGTCGGGACCCATGCCCTCCTCGGCCAAGGCGTAGATTTCAAAAATCTTGGTCTTCTGATTGTCGATGAGGAACAGCATTTTGGCGTCAAGCATAAGGAACGGTTGAAAGAGCTGAAGTCGGACGTGCATGTTCTGACGCTTTCTGCGACGCCAATCCCGCGCACGCTTCAATTGGCGTTGACGGGTGTGCGCGAATTGTCCCTGATTACGACGCCACCGGTTGATCGGCTTGCGGTGCGCACCTTCATCTCGCCATTTGATGGGCTGATCATTCGCGAAACATTGCTGCGGGAACGCTATCGCGGCGGGCAGAGCTTTTATGTGTGCCCCCGGATATCGGATCTGGCCGAGGTAAAGGCGTTCCTGGATGAATCGGTGCCCGAGTTGCGGGTGGCGGTGGCGCATGGGCAAATGGCGCCGGGCGAGTTGGAAGACATTATGAATGCCTTCTACGACGGCAAGTTTGACGTCCTGCTGTCGACGACAATTGTTGAGTCAGGCCTCGACATCCCGACCGCCAACACGTTGATCGTGCACCGGGCCGATATGTTCGGGCTGGCACAATTGTATCAGCTGCGGGGCCGTGTCGGTCGCTCGAAGGTTCGCGCTTATGCGCTGTTTACACTGCCGGCCAACAAGACACTGACCAAAACGGCGGAGCGCCGCCTGAAAGTGCTGCAGTCGCTGGATACACTCGGTGCCGGTTTCCAACTGGCCAGCCACGACCTGGATATACGCGGGTCAGGCAATCTGCTGGGGGAAGAACAGTCCGGACACATAAAGGAAGTCGGCTTTGAGCTTTATCAGCAAATGCTTGAGGAAGCGGTTGCTGAAGTCAAAGGCGTGGAAGACCGGCACAGCACGGAATGGTCGCCGCAAATCAATGTGGGCACGCCGGTCATGTTGCCAGAAAGCTATGTCGGTGATTTGGCGCTGCGCCTGCAGCTCTATCGGCGGCTGGGTGATTTTGAATCCATTGACG
>JBCCRB010000518.1:0-1581 GCA_039208465.1 Pseudomonadota bacterium | reverse complement strand
TCGCACGATTGCCGACGCCGAGCAGCAAATCTTGAACGCCGAAAACATATTGCAACGGGTCGTGATCCGCGCGCCTTCTGATGGTGTTGTCGTGCGCATCAACAAAAACACGCCCGGCAGTGTCGTGCAGCGCGGCGAGGAATTGTTGGAACTGCTGCCAACTGGTGGTGAGCTGATCATCGAAGCGCGGTTGAACCCGCTGGACGTGGATGTGGTGCGCGTTGGCCAGGAAGCCAATTTGCGTTTTTCCGCCCTTAACGCCCGCACAACGCCCGAGGTTTTGGGCACAGTCAGCTATGTGTCTGCGGACCGTCTGACCGATCCGGCCACTAACGAAGTGTACTATTCCGCACGTCTGAAGATTGCAGACACTCTTCCGGCCGAACTCGCTAGTGATCGCATTTTCCCCGGGATGCCGGTGGAGACTTACATTAAGACGGGTGATCGGACCTTCTTCGAATATCTTGGAAAGCCATTGACTGATTCCTTCAGCCGAGCTTTCCGCGAAGAATAGGGGCGGGAGGAATAGGGCTCTAGTTCCAACCCTCCGATGCCATGCGCTGTAGCCGGTCGGGGTCGACAATGATGACTCCGCCTTTGGAGCGTTCCAAAACCCCAATGCGTTCCAAGGCCTTCATCTCGCGCGACACGATTTCCCGACGACTGGCGATCCGGTCGGCGATATCGCTTTGCGGTGGTGCAGGGGATATAATGCGTTGGGCATTGGGTGCGTCATCATCTGCACCTGCCTGTGCCAGCTGCCGGGGTCGGGACAGCCGCAACAGCTCTGCATAGAGCCTGTGTTTTGCTTTCAAAAAACTGAACTCTGAGAGCCGATCGGACAGTCTGCGGATGTTGGCGACCAAATGGTTCATGATCCGCCAGGCAATTTCAGGCGCGCAGTCGCAAATCTCCTTGAAAACGGCCTGCGGCATGATGCACAGGCGCACTTTCGTGACGGCGGTCACGCTGGCCGAGCGTGCTCCACCATCAATGGCAGCCAATTCGCCAAAAAATTCCCCGGCGTTGCAATCGTTGAAGATCACTTCGCGGCCTTCCACCATGCGCACCACAATGCGCGCGGACCCCGTGATTATGAAGCGTACATCGTGCGACTGTTCATGGTGATCGATGATCAGTTCGTGCGGCTGATACGTGCGCCAAGTGCACCGTTTGGAAAACCCATCGCAAAGATCAGCATCCAAACCGGCAAAAAGCGGTATTGTTTTGAGGTGGTCCATCTGCCGGCCTTCGCTGCGCCCCGTCCGAGCGCATTTGCGGGCTAACATACAACAAAAGTCTGTTTTGCCAACGGCTTGTTGGCAGGGTGGCATTGCCAGTCAACGCCCCTCAGCCAGTGGGTCGGCGCGACGGCTTTGTCACGGCCACCTCAAAATTCGCCAATCGAAAGCGGGTTAGTTCATCGGGTGTAAAGACGTAGAGTTGGGCCGGGGGTGTCTGCGACGCTTTCAGCCAAACTTGCAAGTCCACACCCATATCGACAAGCAACTGTTGGCACAAAGCAGTTATGAATTGCGCATCGCGCATGCCGGTCTGCAATGTCCCCACGGCTTGGGGAAG
>JBCCRB010000517.1:0-1581 GCA_039208465.1 Pseudomonadota bacterium | reverse complement strand
CGGAAAACGGTGATCGGCACGCCCCAGGCGCGTTGGCGTGACAGCACCCAATCGGGACGCTGTTCAATCATTGCGCGCAAGCGGTTTTGGCCCTGCGCCGGGACAAAACGGGTTTCATCAATGGCAGCAAGCGCGGTCTGGCGCAGCGTGCCCATGTTTGAGTTTTCAGACGTGCCCAGCACGCCGTCCTTGTCCATATAGACAAACCATTGCGGCGTGTTGCGGAAGATGACCGGCTTCTTGGAGCGCCAGGAATGGGGATATTCGTGCTTCAAACGGCCAAGCGCGAAAAGCTTGTCGACATGCTTAAGTGCTTCGATGACACGCTTGTTGGCGTCGCCCTTCTTGCCCTTATGGTCGATCACCTGCGCGCCAACAAATCCCGGCGCGTCAGCGGTGTAAAAGCCTTTATCATCGACGGTGAACGGGATTGTTGTGTCGATCCCGCGCGCTTCCAGATCACGGATGCTGGCCATCCAGATTTCAAAGTCATCGCGGCCATGGCTTGGTGCCGTGTGCACAAAGCCGGTACCGGCATCGTCGGTCACGTGATCGCCATCAAGCAGGGGGACATCAAAATCATAGCCTTGGCCGCGCAACGGATGGGCGAGCGTCAGAGAAGCCATTTCATCGGCTTTCACGTCGCGCAGGCGTTTGAATTCAAGCTTTGCTTTTTCAAAGCATTCCTGTGCCAACCGGTCGGCAAAGACGAGCTGTTCGCCCGGCTGTGGCCCGAAATCATTTTCCGCAGCCGTGACCTCATAAAGGCCATAATCGATCTTTGACGAGAAACTCACGGCGCGGTTGCCGGGGATTGTCCAAGGCGTGGTGGTCCAGATGACAACGAACGCATCGGCGAGCGGCTCGGAACCGGCGACGACCGGAAACTTTACCCAGATCATGTCGCTCTCATAGAGCGCATATTCCACTTCGGCCTCGGCCAAAGCGGTCTGTTCAACCACCGACCACATGATCGGTTTTGAACCGCGGTAAAGCTGGCCTGATTGCGCAAACTTCATCAATTCGCCGGCAATGATCGCCTCGGCCTCGAACGCCATCGTCAAATAAGGGTTCTTGAAGTCGCCGGTCACGCCGAGGCGCTGAAACTCGTCGGTCTGAACGCCGACCCAGTGGGTGGCAAAGTCCCGGCATTCACGACGGAATTCGTTGATCGGCACTTCATCCTTGTCGCGGCCCTTGGCGCGATATTGCTCCTCGATCTTCCATTCGATCGGCAGACCATGACAATCCCAACCGGGCACGTAGTTGGAGTCATAACCGCGCATCTGGAAAGAACGGGTGATCAAATCCTTCAGGATTTTGTTGAGCGCATGGCCGATGTGCAGATGGCCGTTGGCATAGGGCGGGCCGTCATGGAGAATGTATTTCTCGCGGCCTTTGGCATCGTCGCGCAGCGCCTGATACAGGTCGAGCTCCTGCCAACGGGCGAGGATCTCCGGTTCTTTTTTGGGCAATCCCGCACTCATCGGAAAATCGGTTTGCGGTAGGTTCATCGTCTTCGAATAGTCGATCTTAGTTTCGGTCGCGTCGGTCATGGTTTTGCAGGTCCGTACAGCCGCT
>JBCCRB010000516.1:0-1597 GCA_039208465.1 Pseudomonadota bacterium | reverse complement strand
CTGGTTACAGGTGCTGCGTCGGCAGAATTTCTGCCACGACGCGCTGTATCCTGAAGGCCCTTAACGAACGGTGCGCTATCGTTGATCCAGGCAACTGACATATTGTTCAATCCACTTGTCTGGATGACATGCCTGATTGTCTTGTTTTTCAGCTTGCTGGTCTCTTCAACCCGGTCGCGACGCCGCAAGAGCAAGGGCAATGACCGTGAAGTGAACGAAGCGTTCCGGCTCGCCATGCAGGCGGTTCAAGATGCGCGTGAAAAGGATGGTGGCACCCAGGATCGCGCGGACAATGGTGCCAACCGCAAGGCTAAGCCGTCTGCGACTGATGACGGTGTGGGGCACTTTGGCCATGCGCCGATGCGGCGCCAGTCAACTGACACTCCCGATGTGACGCTTAATGCCAAGGCCGCGGCCAATGATGATGATATTTCATCGATACATGCTGCCGAGACTTCAATCCGCTACGAAACGGATTTGTATTTTGAGCCTTTTGTCAGTTTTCAGGATGGCCGCGTTGCCTATTACAACGTGTATCTGCTGCAATCCGACAAAAATGGCGGCAAACCGGTGTTCGCTAAAACCTATACCGGCGTGAACCCGCAACGCGCTGCTGCGTTCGATCATATGCTCATGGAACGCTCGATTGCCGCCTCGCGTCAGGTCTTTACAACGCTGGGCACCGAGAGCCGGCTGATCGTGCCGTGTGGCAAGGCACTGCTGGAAAGTGATAAATATTGGCCGGCGCTGATGCAATTATTCGACGCGCAGAAGTCACTGATAACAGGCCTCGTTTTCGCGGTGCACGCAGAGGTCTTTTCAGACCGCCATACGCGGGGCTATGCGCGGCTAATGGAACTTTATCAGCGCGGCGCCGTGCTTGCCTGTCGTGGTTTTGACCTCGATCTCGATCAAGCCGACCAAGAGTTCCTCATGGAATTGGAGGGTGTCATCAGTAGCCTTGCGGATGCTTTTCGTGTGGCGAGCGCGCCTGAACTTGCCGATCGCCAATCCGTTGATGCGTTCCGTTTCTTCCAATCAGTGAAGATGCCGATTTTTGTTGAGGATATCGTCACCGACAGTGACGCGGCTGATGCCATTGACCTGATGGCCAAGCATGGCGCGGGGCCTTTTTTTGGCCAACCGCGCCGATTGCGCGACGCTTCGCAGGAAGCGTCGCTTAAAAATCAACTCGGATAGTTGGATCCGTCCGAGCATTTCTCCGTCATTGGGTCATCGACAGTTGCGACCAGATTCAAGCTGGGCACAAAGCGCAGCGGGAAGTACCGGTTGATCGGCATATTCTTGTGCACCTGGTTCTGGTTGTCCGGCGCATAATCGAAGATTCCGAGATAGTTGATGGCCGGTGCGATGAACAGGTTTCCATCGATCATGATGTATTCAAGGCCATCAATACGAAGACCGTTCGGTACGCTGATCAAATCGCCCGGTTTTTTGGCATTTTCAGAGTCCATATCCTGCGGTTGGCGCCAATAGGACCATTGAATCCGCCCACGGTAGCTACCATTGGGGCGTAACTCCACCTTGACTGAACGGATGATAAAGCGAAAGTCGAGGGCGCCATCGCGGTCAAACG
>JBCCRB010000515.1:0-1609 GCA_039208465.1 Pseudomonadota bacterium | reverse complement strand
CATGCCCGCTTGCATAATTTTCTCCCTAGAAGCGCTTGAGGGCGCGGGCAAGCGCGGCTAATGGGACAGCAACATTGGCATGAGATGTCGATGGGCGCCCCCGACTTAAGGGATCAGCTTCTTGAGGGAAGAGGCGGGGCGTTATGGGATTAATACTGGATAAAATTGGACGCATTGACATGGGTCAACACTCAAGGCTCGCATTGGGCCGCGTTAAGGTCACCTTGCTTGCACTCGTCGCGCTGTTTGGCGCGATGTTTGCGCCGGCTGCGCTTGCGCAAGACGAAGCGCCTGTCGCCGACGCCGCCGTTGTAGAGACGGTCGAGGCGGCTCCGGTAGTGGCAAGCGGATACACGCCGATGGCGCCGACCATCGATAAGGGCATGCCCACCGACCCGCGCGACGATCGCCCTGGCGCGATGGCCAAGTCGCTGACCTTTCAGGATCAGTACACCGAAAACGGCAAATACGCCTTGTGGATGCACAATGTGTTTCTGATGCCGGTGATCACAATCATCAGCCTGTTTGTGCTGGGTCTGCTGATCTACGCGGTGGTTCGTTTCCGTCGTTCGGCCAATCCCGAACCGTCGCGCACCACGCACAACACCGCGATCGAAGTGATCTGGACGATCTTGCCCGCGCTTATCCTTGTGGTGATTGCTGTGCCTTCGATGACGCTTTTGGCGCGTCAGTACGAGACCCCGCCCGAAGACGCGGTGACGATCAAGGCCATCGGTTATCAGTGGTATTGGGGCTACGAATACCCCGACCATGGCGGTTTCGAGGTCGTCTCGAACATGAAGAAGGCCGCTGACGCTGCTGCGGATGGCGAGCCATACCAACTGGCGGTCGATAACCGCATGGTTGTGCCCGCCGGTGTTCCTTTGCGCATCCAGACAACGGCAGCGGACGTGATCCATGCCTTCTCGGTTCCGGCCTTGTGGTTCAAACAGGATGCTGTCCCGGGACGCCTCAACGAAAAGCTGCTGACTATTGAAGAGCCCGGCGTTTATTACGGCCAGTGCTCGGAACTGTGCGGCACGCTGCACGGATATATGCCGATTGCGGTCGAAGCGCTTCCGATGGAAGAGTTTGAAGCGTGGGTGCTGGAGCAGGGCGGGGAAATCCCTGGCGCTGATGTTGCTGAGGCCGAGGCAGAAGAAGCTCCGGTTGAAGTGGCCTTGGCCGACTGATCCGCACGACTAACGAATTTGACTTATTGCACTTTGAATTTGGGATAGACTGAACCATGGCAACCACCGCTGAAGGTTTCGAGGCGCACCACGAGGATCACGCGCACGCTGATCACAAGCCGGGCTTTTTTGCCCGCTGGTTTATGTCGACGAACCACAAGGATATCGGCTCGCTCTACCTGATGTTCGCGATTGTCGCGGGCATCGTGGGCGGCGCTATCTCGGGCATTATGCGGGCCGAGCTGGCAGAACCGGGCATTCAATACCTCTACTGGTGGGCGGGCGCGTCTGAGGGTGACCTTGCCGCCGCGGGCCACATGTGGAACGTGTTCATCACCGCGCACGGACTGATCATGGTATTCTTTATGGTCATGCCAGCCATGATTGGCGGCGGTGGTAACTGGTTCGTGACGCTG
>JBCCRB010000514.1:0-1609 GCA_039208465.1 Pseudomonadota bacterium | reverse complement strand
GCGGAACGCACTTGGTCGGTCGACAATGACATCAGTGGCAATGCCTGCCAGGGCTCGCGATCTTATGATTCAAGCACCGGCCGTGGCACCATCGAGCGGTCCTGCCGTTAACGTTAAAAACGGTTTGCAATCATTTATGAAGAATGTGTCGCGGCCTCGCCCGAATTATGTGTGATCTCGGAGATGCACGGGTTGTGTATCTTCATTTTCGCACAATTCGTTCTTTTGAAACGACGCATTGCCTTACGACAGGGGGATTAGTTTTCAGTACCTCTTTTCATCATCGTAATGACCTAGCGGTCGGTTTCATGGCCAGCGCGGCGCTGCGATATCGGGCGTTTTTTTCCAAATACCAAAATAATCAGAACTTGATTGCGCGAGGGGGCCGGACGTTCAACGTTCCGGCCCTTAGCTGGTCAGCAAGCGCGTTCCCGCATAGCCGAAAACCATCGCAAGCGTTCCTTCGATCCAACGGCGCGCCTTCGCATACCAGAGCATGGCGGTGCGGCTCGCAAAAACCGTCGCGTAGGTGAAGTGGATCGAAAAGGTAATCATCAGACAACCGATGAGCGTAAATGCGAGCACCGCGGTCGATCCGCTATCAGTTTGCGAAAGCGTGATCACAGCAGCCCAGCCCAAAATCGCCTTTGGATTGGTCAGATGGAGCGCAAGGCCGCGTGAAAAAAGGTTCTTGCCGCTTGTCTGTTCCGGGCTGTCGACGGCCAATTGATCGGCGCGCAGGGCTGATTTGAGAGATTTGAACGCCATCCAAATCAGATAAAGCCCGCCAACAATCTTCAAAATGATGATGCCGTGCGCGTAGCTCGTCAGCCAGACGGTGAGGCCGAGGCCGGCAAGAAGCGCCCATGTTGTCGCGCCCGTCATGCAGCCTGCTGTAAAAGCAAAACCGGCTTTACGGCCCTGCGCCATGGCTATCCCCATGATTGCGATGACGGACGGGCCGGGCGAAACCGCAGCGAAAAACAATGCGGCCCACGCCAAGAGTATGTTCGGCCAAGCTGCGGCGATATCTACCCAAAACTGGTCCATGCTATAGGCTTATCACGGCCATCAAATTCGTCACGCGAAAATGTCTGATCGATCGGCGTGACCGGTCGCTTCTTCAAGAGGGCGAGAAGGGTACAATATGGGTGCAGCGATCAATCTGCTTGTCCGGGCTGACGATGCCGGCTCCAGCTGGTCGTCCAATATGGGCTGCCTGCGTGCGTGCACGGATGGGATCGCGGGCAGCGTTGAAGTGATGATGCCGTGTGGCTGGGTTTCCCATGCAGCGCGGCTTTTTGGTGAGCGGCGCGAGATTGATGTCGGGATCCATTTGACGCTGACGAGCGAATGGGAGGCGGTGCGCTGGCGGCCGCTGACACACGCAGCGAGCCTCATCGATGATGACGGCTTCTTTCTGCCCCTACTCATGCCGCGTGATGGCGATACGCGCCCCTGCCTTGCCCAAGCTGATTGGCAGTTAGATGACATCGCTGGCGAATTGCGGGCGCAGATCATGTTGGGCAAAGCGCTTTTCGCTCATGCCTCACATGTCAGTACCCATATGATCCGGCACTTGAAAGCGTTGGATCCGCGGATCGGCGAG
>JBCCRB010000513.1:0-1613 GCA_039208465.1 Pseudomonadota bacterium | reverse complement strand
GCTGCTCAAATCCGCACGGCCTTTTAGCGACTTGTTTAACGTGGCTGCAAGCCGACCGGCCAAATCACCACGCCGCGGATATAGGCGAGGAAAAGGCCGGGGTCAATTTACGAGGGTCATTGCTCAGTTAGCGTTCGCTTGGGCGTCCCGTGCCGTTGCTGGGTCTGCCATGTCTCGTCGATCCAGATTGGCGGAGAGAGCGGCGCAAGCGGCGTATCGCCCAAGATGAGATCGGAGGCTTTCTCGGCGACCATGATCGTCGGCGCGTTAATGTTGCCATACGGCACTGTTGGGAATACGGACGCATCGACGACACGCAAGCCGGTCAAACCAATCACCCGGCAGGCCGTATCGACCACGGCATGAGGGTCGTCGGCGTGTCCCATCCGCGCCGTGCCGCAGGGATGATACGCACTCTCAACATGTTCGCGGACCCACGCATCAATGTCGGCGTCTGATGAAATATCGAGCCCTGGTTGAAGCTCGTCGCCGCGATAGGCATCCATGGCCGGTTGGGCGATGATTTCCCGCGTCAGCCGAATGCATTGGCGCCAGGCCGCAACATCCTCTTCATGCTGCAAATAGTTGAACAATATGCTCGGCGCGGCGCCTGGATCAGCCGACGTGATTTCCACCCGACCTCGACTTTTTGGCTTATTGGGACCGACATGGACTTGAAAGCCATGGCCTTTCAAGGACGGTGTTCCGTCATAGCGCATGGCGGCTGGAAGAAAGTGGTATTGAATGTCCGGCGATTTCAGACCCGCTCGCGACCGGATGAATGCGCAGGACTCAAAATGGTTGGTTGCGCCGAGCCCTGTTTTGAAAAAGAACCACCGCGCCCCAATCAGAAACTTGCTGATCGGATCAAGCTTATTGTTCAAGCTGACAGGCTGCTTGCAGTGGAACTGGAAATAAACTTCGAGATGATCCTGAAGGTTTTGGCCCACGCCTGGCAAGATGTGGTGCGGCGTGATTCCATGTTTGGCGAGAAGCGCTTCGGGGCCGATGCCAGAGCGTTGCAAGATCATTGGCGAGGCAATCGACCCCGCCGACAAGATGACTTCCTTATGCGCGGCCAGTTGCTTGTCTCGCCCGCGATGGGTGCCGATCAGACCGGTGACGCGCTTACCGTCCAACACCAATCGATCAACCAGGAACTGTTTCATCACCGTCAAGTTTTTGCGGTTTTGAACCGGGCGAAGATAAGCCCGTGAGGTTGAACTGCGTCGGCCGCCCGCAACGGTCATATGCATCTGCCCGAAGCCTTCGCCGCGCGCGCCATTATAGTCTTCCGTATACGGATAACCAGCCTCGACACCGGCATCTATAAATGCCTGATAGAGCGGGTTGCCGACCATATTATTGCCGCCGGACACGCCGAGTGGTCCGGACCCGCCGCGATAGTCATCCTCGCCATCTTGCCAGGTTTCAGCACGTTTGAAATAGGGCAGGCAGTCCTGATAGGACCACCCCTCCGCGCCATTTGCGACCCATTCGTCGAAGTCGCAGGCGTGGCCGCGCACATAGACCATGCCATTGATGGATGAGGTCCCGCCGAGACCTTTGCCGCGTGGGCACGTGATGCGACGACCGTCAACATAAGGCTCTGG
>JBCCRB010000512.1:0-1623 GCA_039208465.1 Pseudomonadota bacterium | reverse complement strand
GCAAGGCCGGCACCATTGACCATGCAGCCAATGTCACCATCGAGCGCCACATAGGCCAGATCATGCTTGGAAGCCTCGATCTCCTTGGCGTCTTCTTCGCTTTCGTCGCGCAGCTCCATGATGTCGGGGTGACGGAACAGCGCATTGCCATCAAACGAGACCTTTGCGTCCAAAACGCGAAGATGACCGTCTTCCATCACGATCAGCGGATTGATCTCCAAAAGGCTCATGTCCTTTTCGGTGAACGCCTTGTAGAGGATCGGGAAAAGCTCGTCGGCATCCTTCTTCGCCGCGCCTTTCAATTCCAGCGCCTTGGCAATCGCATTGACATCGGTCTTCGTCATGCCCTTGGCCGGATCGATCGGCCGCGTCAGAATCTTGTCCGGCGTTTCTTCGGCCACCGCTTCAATGTCCATGCCGCCTTCGGTCGACACCACAAAGGCGGGACGCCCTGTCGTACGGTCGATCAGCAAGGAGCAATAGAGCTCGCGGTCAATGTCCGCGCCGTCTTCAATATACAAGCGGTTGACCTGCTTGCCAGCCGGGCCGGTCTGCTTGGTGACCAGCGTGTTGCCAAGCATTTCCTTGGCGTTTTCGACCACTTCTTCGACCGACTTGGCGAGCCGGACACCGCCCTTGGCATCCTCGCCCAGCTCCTTGAACTTACCCTTGCCGCGTCCGCCCGCATGGATCTGGCTTTTCACCACATAGAGCGGACCGGGCAGCTTAGCCGCCCATTCCTCAGCCTGTTCGACGGAATACACCGCGACACCACCGGCCACCGGCGCGCCATAAGAGTGAAGCAGACGCTTGGCCTGATATTCATGAATGTTCATTGTGAATTCCCGTTTGCCTTGAACCTGTTTTGGTCAAATCATTTCAATGTGGGCTGGATGGCGATACAGGCTTCACACAAGCCGGCGACCGCATCGACCGACTTGTCGAACATTTTCTGTTCCGCCTTGTTCATGTCGATCTCGATGACACGCTCCACGCCGCCGGCACCGATAATCGTGGGCACCCCGACATACATGTCTTTCACGCCATATTGGCCGCTCAGGAAAGCGGCACATGGCAACACCCGTTTCTTGTCTTTCAGATAGGCTTCCGCCATCGCAATGGCCGAAGACGCCGGTGCGTAATAGGCCGAGCCAGTTTTCAGCAAGCCAACGATCTCCGCACCGCCATCGCGGGTGCGTTGCACAATCTTGTCGAGCTTTTCTTTTGTCGTCCAACCCATCTTCACAAGGTCTGGAAGCGGGATACCGGCCACGGTTGAATAGCGGGTCAACGGCACCATCGTGTCGCCGTGGCCGCCAAGGACGAAGGCGGTGACATCTTCAACCGACACTTTGAATTCATCGGCCAGGAAATAGCGGAACCGCGCGCTGTCGAGGACGCCAGCCATGCCGCATACTTTTTCCTTCGGCAGGCCGGAGAATTTCTGCAGCGCCCAGACCATCGCGTCGAGCGGGTTAGTAATACAGATTACGAACGCATCAGGCGCATATTTGGCAATGCCGGCACCAACTTGCTCCATGACATTCAAATTGATGCCCAGAAGGTCATCGCGGCTCATGCCCGGTTTGCGCGGCACCCCGGCCGTTACGATGCAGACATCAG
>JBCCRB010000511.1:0-1631 GCA_039208465.1 Pseudomonadota bacterium | reverse complement strand
TCTGGATTGTTTGCGTGGCCAGAAACCGCTCAAACTGCCATTCATCAGCACCTTCAAAGGTTCCTTTCATGGCGTCGAAATAGGTGATGTTTAATTCATAAGGGCGCTGCGACCCGTCCGGCATCGCCCGCATCGACACCTTCCCGCCAAAAGCATCCACGGCCTGCACCATCCGGCCGAGATCGGCGTCAGCAATCATCCCCTCGCCGCCACGCACCCCGATCCCGTCATGGCTGGCGGTGAAATTCAGATAGGCGCATCCCAGTTGCGCCGGCGGCATGGCCATCTGCCAGCGGTTCAACAATTCACACGACCCGCTCCACATGGCATGCAGCATCAATGGCGGCAGCGTGAAATTGTAGATCGCATGCGCCTCGTTGCGGTTGCCAAAATAGGAAAGGTTTTCCTGATTGGGCACGTTGGTTTCGGTTAGAAGCACAATGTCTTCCTGGGTGTAATCGGCCAACACCCGCATCAGGCGCACAATTGCATGGGTTTGCGGCCGGTGGATGGAAGGGGTGCCGATCTCCTTCCAGATGAAGGCCACCGCATCGAGGCGAACAATGCGAACGCCATTGTCGATATGCAGACGCATGATCCGGATGAATTCGAGCAAGACTTCCGGATTGGAAAAATCAAGATCGATCTGATCGTGCGAGAAGGTGCACCACACGTGTTTCTCGCCATTGGCGGTTTCCACCTTGCGCAGCAATTCATGCGCCCGCGGCCTGACCACCGTGCTCAAATCATCATCCGGCGATGCGGTGAAAAAGAACTCGCGCCAGGGATCGTGGCCCTGCAAAAAGCCGTTGAACCAGGTTGATTGCGACGACACATGGTTGAGCACCAGATCGCTCATCAACGTAAAATCCGATGCGATGCGGGCCACATCGTCCCAATCGCCCAGCGATGAGTTGACCAGCCTGTAATCGGTAACCGAAAAACCATCATCGGAGGTGAACGGGAAAAACGGCAGAATGTGCACACCGCTAATCGTATTCGCGATGTAGCGGTTGAGAAAATCATGCAGCAGATCGAGCGGCTTGTGCGTGCCGTCCACGAACGTGTTGCCATAGGTAATGACGAGGCAATCACGTTCGCTCCAAAGCGAATTGCCGGGCGTACGCGCCCGCTGCCGCGACTTCATTTCGCCTGGCCAGAAAGCGTCACATACTTTTTGCACCAATATGTCAGAGTCGTGGTTGGGGTAAATATACTCAACCAACGGTGCCAGACGCGCGCGGACCTGTCGGTTCTTGCCCTGCGTGGCGACCCGGCGAAGGGTCCGGCGCGGGCGCGCGCCCGGCATCAATCGACTATCCAATCCTCTCGTCCCCGTCCTTCTTGTGCACCTGCTAACACAATCCCAACATGCAAGCGTATTCAAGTCCTACGTTTCGCTGTTACATCAACAAAGTTACGTAGTTGATTTTACGTAAGTTATCGACGTGAAACCTCGAGTTACAGGCTGTAACCTGCACATCCAAAGCGCTTTGAGCGATAGAAAACCCGTTCGTGAGCCGGCTGCCCCGCAAACTGGCTGGCCGCGAGCGCAGCCGTCCGTGAATACGGACCCACACCGGAAGCGGGCGGCTGGCGCCCCGGGGCGCCTTGCCAAATAGACGGCAACG
>JBCCRB010000510.1:0-1656 GCA_039208465.1 Pseudomonadota bacterium | reverse complement strand
GGAATGGGCAGCGCTGCGTCTGGAAAGCCGTGCGTTCCTGGAGCCGTGGGAGCCAAGATGGTCGGAATATGACCTTTCGCGGTCCGCTTATCGCGCCCGGATGCGGCGTTATCGCGCCGAGATTGATGGTGGCACCGCCTATCCCTATTTCATCTGCCGCATTAACGATAATGCCATTCTTGGCGGGATCACGGTGGGAAACATTCGGCGGGGCGTCGCACAATCGGGCCAATTAGGGTATTGGATTGGAAAACGCTTTGCGGGTGAAGGCTTTATGGGTGAAGCCGTACGGGTTATATGCGCGCACGCTTTTACCAAAAGTGGACTACACAGGCTGGAAGCTGCCTGCCTGCCAAACAATGAGCGATCGATTGCGGTGCTCAGCAGCAACGGCTTTGTCGAGGAGGGAACACTGCGCTCATACCTGAAGATAAATGGGGTTTGGCGCGACCATATCCTGTTCTCGCGCATCAACCCGGTTCATACGGCCGATGATGCCCTCGATGCCGAGGGCCTTTTTTGATGCAACCGACGGTGTGGCATGTTGAAAAAATGCTGCGGGGGCTGATTGCCGCCCTTATGGTGCTGTTTGCCCTGACACCGTGTATTGCCCAAGATATTCAACCGGTTAGCGTTGGCCGGGAAGACACCGCGCTTGACCTGACGCGGACGGTGACGATCTACCGCGACCGCGGCGAATCCCTGGTTGTGTCGACGGCGCCTGACGCGGAAGGCATTGTGCGTACGGTCGAGGTGCAGGCGACACAGCCGGAAACGTCGGGTGATTGGGCGGTTTTCGTCCTGACCAACACGAGTGATGTTCAATTGGATCGCCAATTGGTGGCGCCGCATTTCAGGCTGGTCGGCTCCGGCTTGATGTTGCCCGATCTAGGATCACCGCGCATCGCCGCGATTACCCCCTCTTCCGGGTTTCAGCTTGATCGGGTGGAGTCCAATGAAGCGGATATTTTCTCGATCACGCTCGATCCGGGCGCCATCGTGACGCTGGTCGCCGAATTGTCGTCCTCCTCGCTGCCACAGCTCTATTTGTGGGATGAGGCGGAATACAAGGACATCGTCAATTCCTACACGCTGTTCAATGGCATCGTGATCGGCATTTCCGGCCTTTTGGCGCTGTTCCTGACGATCCTTCTGGTCATCCGCGGCAACACAACATTTGCCGCTGCGGCCGTGCTGGCCTGGTCCGCACTCGGCTACGTGCTGATCGATTTCGGCTTCATGTCGCAGTTCGGCCTGATCTCGGTCACCGACATGCCGCGTTGGCGTGCATTTGGCGAGGTGGCCATCGTTGCTGCGCTGGCGCTGTTCATGTTCACCCATTTGAGCTTGAACCGGTGGGACAATCGCCTGTCGATCATTTCCTGGGGCTGGTTGGCCGCGATGGCCGCGCTGATCGTCCTGTCCTGGCTTGAACCTAATTTTGGTGCCGCTGTCGCCCGTTTCGCGATCGCGATGACGGCAATCCTCGGCTTCGTTTTGCTGGTGTTCCTGTCACTGCGCGGGTTTGACCGCGCCATAATGCTGCTGCCGACCTGGTCGCTACTCTTGTGGTGGGCGATTGCGGGGTTCTTGACGGTCACCGGCGCGGTCGACAAGGACATTGTGCAACCGGCGCTGGCCGGCGGTCTGATCATG
>JBCCRB010000509.1:0-1682 GCA_039208465.1 Pseudomonadota bacterium | reverse complement strand
CGGCACGGTTTTTCCAGTTTATCAGCCGGGATGCTTGGGTTTGAAACGGCTTTCCCATGCAGCACCAAGGTCCGTCAACTGGACTTCGATCGAATCGACAGAAAGCCGCATCGCAGCCTCACCGGCAAAGGTCAATTCCAATAGGCCAGAAGGCTCTTGGCTCGGCTCAAAACGCAGCGCCAGAAGCGACAGGATCTGAGAATCATCCCCGCGATTGATACCCTTAGTCTGCAATCCATTGACCTGCGCAAACGACAGAACCGAACGCCGGCGTTCATTGCCTGTCTTTGCCTTGCCCTGTGCGTCCCAGGCAAATCGGTTCAACACCAAGTCGAGCCGTTTGTTGCCCGGCGAATACTCGATCAATGTTGGCTTTGTCAGCGCATCCTGCACCTGCGCGGAAACGACCGTCAGATCGGCCAAGTCCAGCGCCAGTAACTTCAAACTTTTGGAGGTCATATGCTCGTCTGCCCGTTCGAGAGGCACTTAAGGTGCCAACCGCCTGACGACAACCGTCGCAGCAGCCCTTAAGACGAAACCCGCTCGATTTCAGCGCCACAAGACGCCAATTTATGCTCCAGGCGCTCAAATCCACGATCAAGGTGATAAACACGATTGACGCTTGTCTCCCCTTCAGCGGCAAGGCCGGCAATCACAAGGGCTGATGAAGCGCGCAAATCGGTCGCCATGACAGGCGCACCTTTCAAGGTCGGTACGCCATTGACCGTCGCCGTTTGGCCAGACAGTGAAATGTCGGCGCCAAGCCGTGCCAATTCCTGGACATGCATGAAGCGGTTTTCAAAGATTGTCTCGGTGATTTTCGATGTGCCATTAGCCATCGTCATCATGCCCATCAACTGGGCCTGCAGATCGGTCGGGAACCCCGGGAACGGGTCGGTGCGCACATCAACCGGCATCAAGCCATTGCCATTGCGGTAGACACGAATGCCTTCTTCTTCCTGGGTGATCTCCATCCCAGCGGAGCGCAAAGTGCCAAGCGCGCTCTCCAAGAGCCCGGCATCGGCGCCTTTCAAAAGCACATTACCGCCCGTCATCCCGACCGCCATGGCATAAGTGCCCGTCTCGATCCGATCAGGGATCACTCGATGGCGCGCGCCTTGCAGCGAAGTTACACCCTTGATCTGGATCGTTTCAGTCCCGGCGCCCTCAATCTTCGCGCCCATCGCATTCAAGCACTCGGCCAGATTGACGATCTCCGGCTCGCGCGCCGCGTTTTCAATGATCGTGTCACCCTTAGCGAGCGACGCGGCCATCAGCGCCACATGGGTCGCGCCGACCGAGACCTTCGGGAACCGATAGCGCGCGCCGATAAGGCCGTTCTTGGCTTTGGCATGCACATAGCCGGCCTCGATTTCGATCTCACCGCCAAGCGCTTCCAGCGCATCGATGAACAGATCGACCGGGCGCGTGCCGATCGCGCAACCACCGGGCAAGGACACAACGGCTTCACCCATGCGGGCCAGCAGCGGACCGATTACCCAGAATGAGGCGCGCATCTTGGAAACAAGTTCGTAAGGCGCTTTGATATCCACAATATCGCGGGCGGTGAAATGAACTGTACGGGCAAAATTCTGTCCCTCGGCGCGGCGCCGCCCGGTCACCGCATAATCAACGCCATGGTTCGACAGGATGCGGATCAGATGCTCGACATCGGCTTTATT
>JBCCRB010000508.1:0-1715 GCA_039208465.1 Pseudomonadota bacterium | reverse complement strand
GATCAGGTCTTCGACCTCCGGATCATGTTCGGTGCCAAGATCAATGCCCTCGGGCATTGCCACTTCGCCATCAAGCACGCGCTTGACTGATTCGCGGATCGTTTCCATGTCAGCTGACTTGGATATGAAGCCGGAGGCGCCCAAATCGAGCACACGGCGCACAGTGGAGGGTTCGTCATGCGCCGACACCACCACGACCGGCACCGCCGGATAGCCAGCGCGCACGGCCACCAGTGCCGACAAGCCGCTGGCCCCCGGCATCGTCAAATCCAGCAGCAAAAGGTCGAGGTCTGGCTCACTTTCCAGAACCTTCATGGCCTCGGTGAAGTCACCGGCTTCCAGCATTGTGGTGTCTGCCACGCCACCATTGATGTGCCCGTAAAGGGCAGATTTGATGGCATCGCGGAATAATGGATGATCGTCTGCGATCAATATTTTAGTCGTCATGCGCTCCTCCCGATCGGCTCGCTTGCCTTTTATGACCGGTTCAAAGCAACGCCGTCAAGTAATGTGTCGCTTACCGCGCTTGGTGCGGTGCAAGACGTTGCCGGAGCATGGGCAGCCTCAAAACGAACCAGATCACGACCCAAACGTTGCCAAGAAAGGGGATCGGGGCGATCCAGAATAGTGCCGCCCATGTGCGCTCTGCAAAGGCAATAATGACGGCTGCGAGCAGGAAACCTAGGTATAGATCAGCCAGGGACACGATGCCCCACGGGTTGGATGTCAGCCAGCCGCCTTCGGCCCAAAAGTCGCCAACCATCACAGCCCAGACGATCAGGGCAGCAAAAGCGATGCCCAAGATCGCTAGTATAAACCTCAAAATCGCCATGGATTTTCACCTTTTTGCGCCACATGCCGTTGTTCAGTGTTCAGGCAATTAGTGCAAAGGCGGGTGTTTCAAGTCCTGCCGGACCGCCTATTGCCCGATCAGGCCTTCCACCTTGTTGCAATAGGCCTGCGAGATCGGGTTCATCCGTTTTGCGGCATGGCCCGCATTATATCGAAGAATTGTGCCGCAAGTGTCGCCATCGGCGAGCGAGTGGGCCTTACCCAGATATTTCATGCCATAGGCGATGTTGGTTTCTGGATTATAGAGATCCTTTGCCCCGCCGCTGAAACCAAGCATCCGCGCGGTTGCCGGCTTGATTTGCATGAGCCCGATCTCACCGGCAGCGCCGCGCGCATCGGCCCTGTAGGTGCTCTCGGAAAAGACCACGGCGTGGGCCAATTCCAGCGGCACATTGTTCTCATTGGCGTGCTTTTCGATGATTTCAGCATAGGGCCGATCATCGCCCGCCTTGGTCTTTTGCGATGCATCTGCCCCCACATTCAGGGTTTCGCTCATGGTCTGGCATCCGGTGACCGTCAAAAGTGCCCAGCCGGCAGCAGCCAGCGTGCCTATCAATCTGTTCTGCATTGAAAAATTCCAATCGCATCAAAAAATCCGCGACAGCCATTCGCGGCAGATTGCGGCTTGATTGGGGCATTTTGCGCCAATTGTAATCAGATTAGATGTCAGCGTTTTGCCGGCGGTGATCACCAGCGGCCTGGAGGAAGTCGCGCAGGGTCTTGATGGTCGAAACGTCGGCGACGCCATCGACTTTCTGCGGCCGCTGGCGGCGCTGGAAAGCCTCGATATGGCGCTTGGTGGTGTCATCGAAAACGCCATCGACCGGCTGGTCAAAGCCATATAGCGCCAGCATGGATTGCAG
>JBCCRB010000507.1:0-1720 GCA_039208465.1 Pseudomonadota bacterium | reverse complement strand
CATCCACAGCAATCGGGCTTAGATTAGTAGCTATCGCAAAGACAGCTGACCCAGGAGCCCATGATGTTCGCCATGACCGCACGGCTTTTCACCAAACATCCTTCATCGGTTGATGAAACCTATTTTCAGCATTTGCGTTTTGCGGCCGGCTTTGCCTTTTGGCTCGCGATGGCTGCCTTGGCGGCGCTCGTGCATGCAATTCTGCCGTTCCTGTTTGAAAGAACCGCTGGCCGGATCGTGGAGCGCCTTTATCACCGCATTCACAACCGCCATGCGCGCTGACCGGCATGTGTCGATGGATCGCCTATAGCGGCGCAGAAATTTTTATCGATCACATCGTCACCGCGCCCGGCCATTCACTGATCGAGCAGGCGCACAGCGCCGATAAAGCAAAGACGAAGGTCAATGGCGACGGGTTCGGCATGGCCTGGTACGGCGCCAAGCCGACGCCGGCACTTTATCGCGACAATCTACCGGCCTGGGCCGATCCGAACCTCATCTCAATAGCGCGCCATGTGAAAAGCCCGCTGTTTTTTGCCCATGTGCGCGCGTCGACGTCCGGCTCTTTGAGCCGCGATAATTGCCATCCTTTTGTGCATGATCATTGGGCCTTCATGCACAATGGGCAGATCGGTGACTATCCGGTCGTGCGGCGAACGCTCGAAGCGGGCCTCAGCCATGCGGCCTATGCGGCGCGCATCGGCAATACGGATTCTGAATTGATCTTCAAGCTGGCGATCGATCGCGGCTTGGAGATTGATCCAGTCGGGGCCTTTGCGCGGGCTCTGGCGACAGTGGAGGAGGCCGCCCTTCTGGTCGGCGTCAAACCGCTGATCCGGTTTACCAGCGCCTTTACCGACGGAAAGCGCCTATTTGCCGTACGCTATGCGAGCGATCGATTTGCGCCGAGCCTGTTTTGGACGCGGGTGCCGGCCAGCCATGGCATTTGTGTGGCGTCCGAACCGTTCGATGATGAGAGCCAAGCATGGACCGCTGTGCCAAGCGGGCATTGCCTGACGATTATAAACGGTGACGTGACGATGGTGCCGTTTGCGCCTGCCGGTCCGGTCAGAAAAACGGCCTGACCTTTCTACGGGTCAGACTTGGATCTCGTTCAGCGCGCGTGTGATGATTTGAGCTAGCTTTTCGGCCACTTGCGTCTTGGTCATTTCCGGCCAGCAATCGATGCCATCGGCGGAGACAAGTGAAACCCTATTGCGGTCGCCGCCCATCACGCCGCCCGCCCCGCCAATACCGCTATCGTGCGAAACATCGTTGGCGACGATGAAATCAGCGCCCTTGCGCTTGCGTTTGGCTTCGGCGTTCTTCGCCAGATCCTGCGTTTCGGCGGCAAAGCCGATCACAAGTTTCGGGCGCACCCTCTCGGCGGTGCCAACCGACTTTAAGATATCCGGATTTTCCACCAGCGCGATGGCGTCGATACCGCCGGCGTCCTTCTTGATCTTTTCTTCCGCCTGCGATCCCGGGCGGTAATCGGCAACTGCTGCAACGAAAATCGCCGCGTCCGCCGGCAATAATTGATGCACAGCATCATGCATCTCGCGGGCGGTTTGCACCGGCACCAGCGTGCAGCCTTTCGGGGTGGGGATCGACACCGGTCCGGACACGAGAAGGGTTTTCGCGCCCAGATCCGCCAAAGCGGCGGCGATGGCATGGCCCTGCTTGCCGGAAGAGCGGTTGGCGATGTAGCGCACCGGAT
>JBCCRB010000506.1:0-1725 GCA_039208465.1 Pseudomonadota bacterium | reverse complement strand
GTTCGAATGGCGATCGCGAGATGGCGGCCGCCGTGTGGGCCGCCGGCATGTCGCCCTGCGACGTCACAATGACCGATCTATTCGTCAACGCAAAACCCGACAGAAGCACAGCACCTCGTCGCCCACCTCTTATGCAAGCCAAGCTCGGCGGTTACGGTTGAGGTTCGGCGTATGGGCGGGGCGTTTGGCGGCAAGGAAACCCAATCGACGCTCATCGCGGCGATCGCGGCGCTGGTTGCAGAGAAGACAGGGCGCGCAGCGAAACTGCGTCTCGACCGTGACGACGATATGATCATGACGGGCAAGCGTCACGAGTTTCAGATTAGCTATAAAGCCGGGTTTGATGAACGCGGCCTGCTACACGGCGTCTCGGTCGACCTGTCGTCCCGGTGTGGTTTTTCCACCGACCTTTCGATGGCGATCAATGATCGCGCGATGTTTCACAGCGACAATTGCTACTTCCTCGGCACTGCGGAAATCGTATCCCACCGCCTGCGTACACACACAGTCTCGAACACCGCATTTAGAGGCTTTGGTGGGCCGCAAGGCATGCTGGGGATTGAGCGACTTATGGACAAGGTCGCTTTTGCGGTGGGCCGCGATCCGTTGGATGTGCGGCTGGACAATCTCTACGGTGAGGCTGGCCGCGATCTGACCCCTTATCATCAGACCGTTGAGGACAATGTTGCGGGCGATTTGATCGAAACGCTAGCGGCCACGTCCAATTATCGCGCCCGCCGCGCCGAGATCGAAGCCAGCAACGACAAAGATGGGATTATCAAACGAGGTATCGCACTGACCCCCGTGAAGTTTGGTATTTCTTTCACCGCGAAACACCTCAATCAGGCTGGCGCGCTGATCCATATCTATGCCGATGGCACCATCCAGCTGAACCATGGCGGCACCGAAATGGGCCAGGGCCTGATGGTCAAAGTCGCGCAAGTCGTCGCGCACGAATTTCAAGTCGATATTGACAAGATCAAGATCATGGCGACGTCGACGGAAAAGGTTCCGAACACATCAGCGACAGCGGCTTCGTCCGGATCTGATCTCAACGGCATGGCCGCGCAGATCGCGGCGCAAAAAATCAAGGATCGCCTGGTTGCATTCCTGTCAGAACGAGACGGCGTGCCTGCCGACCGGGTCGTGTTCGACAATAATTCTGTTCGCGTCGGCGAGGCAGAATATTCATTCGCGGACGTCACCAAGGCGGCGTATTTTGGCCGCGTATCGCTGTCGGCAACGGGCTATTATCGCACCCCGAAGATCAACTATGACCGCGAACGCCATCGTGGCCGTCCGTTCTTTTACTTCGCTTATGGCGCGGCGGTATCCGAGGTCGAGATCGATACGCTGACCGGCGAAAACCGAGTTGTCCGCACGGATATCCTGCATGATGTCGGGCGCTCATTGAACCCCGCGATTGACCTTGGCCAGATTGAGGGCGGGTTCATTCAAGGCATGGGATGGCTGACCATGGAAGAGCTTGTTTATGATGATCAAGGACGGCTTCGCACGCATGCGCCGGCCACCTACAAGATCCCGACAATTTCTGACCGGCCAGCATAAAGGGCGGCTCGCCGACCGCTTTTGAGTGGTGGATCGTGTGTTCCTTATTTCGGCCCTTATCCCAGATTTCGACATTGAATGTCGCTGGCCGGTCAGAACTTGTCGGAATCTTGTAGGTGGCCGGCGCATGCGTGCGAAGCCGTCCCATATCATCAT
>JBCCRB010000505.1:0-1765 GCA_039208465.1 Pseudomonadota bacterium | reverse complement strand
CCCTTTTGAAGAACACGATCGACTGGCTCAGCGTTGTCAAAGACGAGCCAAAACCGTTTGAAGGCATCACGGTTGCCCTTGGCGCAGCATCGCCCGGCGGGTTTGGCGGCATCAGAGGCCTTTATCATTTGCGGGCCGTGTTGATGAATGTTGGCGCGCAGATCATCACCGAGCAGGCGGCTGTACCGCGGGCAAAATCGGCCTTTGATGATGAGGGCAAGCTGACCGACGAGCGCGCCAAATCCATGCTCGAAAAAGCCTGCCGCAGCTTGATGGAAATGGCGCTGGAAGGACGCGGGCGGACGTAATTGGCAAAAAGGCCGATTGCCGCCGCTGGCCTTGCGTGCCAAACCGCACCCATGACCGGGACCGATCCGAAAGACCAGCTCATCGTCGCGCTCGATGTACCGACCATCGCAGACGCCGAAGCAATCATCGAAACACTCGGCGACCATGTCTCCTTTTACAAGATCGGCTATCAGCTGGTTTTTGCCGGTGGCCTGCAATTGGCCACCGATCTGAAACGGGCGGGAAAATCGGTCTTTCTCGACATGAAACTGCTCGACATCGACAACACGATCGCCAAGGGCGTGGAAAACATCGCCAAGACCGGCGTCGATATGCTCACCATCCATGCCTATCCCAAGGCCATGGCGGCAGCCGTTGAGGCCGCGCGCGGCTCAGATTTATGCCTTTTGGGCGTCACCGTGCTGACCTCCATGGACGATGCCGATCTGGTTGAGGCCGGGTACCGCGACAGCGCCGCCGAATTGGTGGTTGCGCGTGCGACAAGGGCGCGTGACATCGGCATGGGCGGCATTGTGTGTTCAGCCGCTGAAGCGCAGAGCGTGCGGGCCATCATCGGCCCTGACATGGCGCTGGTGACACCGGGTATCCGCCCGGCAGGCAGCGCCGCCGGCGACCAAAAACGCATTGTCACGCCGGGCGACGCGATCGCGGCCGGCGCTTCCCATCTGGTGGTTGGCCGCCCGATCACGGCGGCCGGTGATCCGGCCCATGCCGCCAAATCTATACTTAACGACATGAAAAACAGCTAAAAAGGAGGGGAGGCGCATGCCCAAAGGCTATTGGATTGCGCGCATATCGGTGAGCCAGCCGGAGCGCTATGACGAATACAAAACCCTTGCCGGGCCGGCCTACAAGGAGTTTGGCGCCAAATTTCTGGTCCGCGGCGGTAATTTTGCCGTTTCAGAGGGAAATGCGCGCGAACGCAACGTTGTGATTGAGTTTCCGACCTATCAGGCAGCGCTCGATTGCTACAACAGCGCCCAATATGCCAAGGCCCGCGCGGTGCGTCAGGCCATATCAGTAGGCGAGTTGATCGTGGTTGAAGGCGCCGAGTGAGGCTTTTTTGCCATGAACGGCAACCAATCTTGTGTAAGCCACGAATTATCCAAAGGTTTGCATTGTCACTGCGGCAATCGGCCTTAAGTTCGGCTCACAAGAAAAATCATCGTGGGGAATCAAAACACCATGCCGATTTACCATCTCTATGAGTGGAGCCATGCGATGATGCAGCCGTGGCGCGCAACCGCTGACGCGACCCGGCTTTTCTACCAAAACCCGCTCCATCCCATGTCCCGTACCAAGTTTGGCCGGACCGTGGCCGCCTGGGCGGAAGTCTTTGAACGCACGACTCGCCGCTATGGCAAACCGCATTTCGGTCTCGACATCACGGTTGTCGACGACAAGGAAGTGCCTGTTGTTGAACATGTGGTTTGGTCCAAACCCTTCTGTAATCTGG
>JBCCRB010000504.1:0-1766 GCA_039208465.1 Pseudomonadota bacterium | reverse complement strand
TTGGTCGCGCAATAAACCGCCACCAGCGGTTCGCCGCGCCGGCCCGCTTGGCTCGCCATATTGATGATCTTGCCTTTTGTCCCCCGGTCGATCATGTGGCGCGCCACGGCCTGCAGCGTAAAAAGCGTGCCGGCAACATTGATCTCGAAAACCCGGTGGTAGTCGTCGCGCGCGATTTCTGTAATCGGCGCGGCCGTAAAAATCGCGGCATTGTTGATCAGGATATCGATCCCACCAAGCGTTTCGCTGCTCGCCTTCACCGCGTTGTCGATGCTGGCCTGGTCAGTCACATCCATTTCAACGGCAATGGCCATGTCGCCAAGTGCTTGCGCTGTCGCGCGGCCGCGTTCGGCGTCAATATCGGCAATCGCCACGCGCGCCCCTTCGCGCACATAGGCTTCGGCAAACGCGCGGCCGATGCCGCGCGCCGCACCTGTAATCAGGGCGTTTTTGCCGACCAGCCGCTGCATCAGATCCGCAAGCCCTTGTCGTCGAACGCGTGGATCTGCCCTGCTTCAGGTGTCAGATAGACCGTGTCGCCATGCGCAACGCCCATCTCTCCGCCTGCGCGAACCGTCAGCGGGTCGCAGCCTTGGATCCCATGCACGTGGATAAAGGTGTCGGACCCCAGATGCTCGGCCACACCGACCTTGCCTTCCCAGGCGCCCTTGGTGGCTTTCTTGGAAACGCTGATATGCTCCGGGCGCACGCCGATGGATGCGCCGCCAAGACGACCAGCCTCTTCACCTTCGATAAAGTTCATCTTTGGCGACCCGATAAAGCCGGCAACAAACTTGTTGCGCGGGTTGCGGTAGAGTTCGAGCGGTGATCCGACCTGCTCGATAACCCCGGCCTGCAGCACGACGATCTTGTCGGCCATCGTCATCGCTTCCACCTGATCGTGCGTCACATAGATCATGGTGGTGCCGAGCCGATTGTGCATCTCGCTGATCTCAAGCCGCATACCGACGCGCAAAGCAGCGTCCAAATTAGACAGCGGTTCGTCAAACAGAAAGGCTGTGGGGTCGCGGACAATTGCCCGACCGATCGCCACGCGCTGGCGCTGACCGCCTGATAGTTGGCCCGGCTTGCGGTCCAGATAATCGGTCAAGTTCAGTGCTTTGGCAGCCGCATCGATCCGCTTGTTCTGTTCTGCTTCATCAACGCCCGCCATGCGCATCGGGAAGGCGATGTTCTTTCGCACCGTCATATGCGGGTAAAGCGCGTAGGTCTGAAAGACCATCGCCAGGCCGCGTTTGGACGGCGAGACCTCGGTGACATCCTTGACATCGATCATGACCCGCCCGGAGGAGGTTTCCTCCAGTCCTGCAATCAGGCGTAGCAGCGTGGATTTACCGCAACCTGATGGTCCGACAAACACGGCGAACTCGCCATCTTCAATGTTCAGATTGATCGGTGGAATGACCTGCGTGTCGCCGAAACTTTTGGTCACGTTTTCAAGTACAATGCGTCCCATGATAATCCCCTATTTTACGGCGCCGAAGGTCAAGCCTTGGACCAATTGCTTCTGACAGAACCAGCCGAGCACGATGATCGGACCGACAGCTGCCGTGGAGACCGCTGACAAGCGCCCGAAGAACAGGCCTTCTGGTGCGCGGTTGCCTTCGATGAGTTTGGACAATGTCGCTGCTTCTGTGGTGGTCAGGCGAACGGTCCAATAGGCTTCATTCCAACAAAAGATGAAACAGAGCAGGGCGGTTGAGGCAATGCCGCCCCAGGCAAGCGGGATCAGGATTTCCTTCACC
>JBCCRB010000503.1:0-1782 GCA_039208465.1 Pseudomonadota bacterium | reverse complement strand
CGGTGACAGATGCGTTTGCGGGCATTCCGACATCGCTCGCCAATTCTGACGGTATCTGGCTGGGCTCAGACTATCACGCCAACCTGACCCGGCCGGGCATTGCGCTTTATGGCGGGGCGGCGGTCAGTGATATCCCCAATCCGATGCGATCCGTCGTGACGCTTAAAGCGCGTATCGTGCAAATCCGCGACGCGAAAGCGGGCGAAACAGTCTCCTATGGTGCGGCTCATCGGCTGACGCGCGAAAGTCGCCTTGCCATCGTCTCGGTTGGTTATGCCGATGGGTATCCGCGGTCAACATCCGGAGCCGGTGTGCCTTTGCGTGCGGCGGTGCCGACCGGTGCGTATGGTTTTGTTGGTGAACACAAGGTGCCGCTTGTTGGGCGGGTGACGATGGATTTGATGTGTTTTGACGTGACGGATGTGCCGCAAGAGGCTTTGGCTGGAGGCGTCATCGAATTGATCGGGCCGAATGTGACGGTGGATGACGTCGCGCAGGCGGCGGGCACAATTGGCTATGAGATACTAACAGCGCTTGGTGCGCGCTATCAGCGGGATGTTCATCATGGCTAGGCCGCGCATTCAATTCGTCTGCCAGAATTGCGGCGCCAGCTATCCGCGCTGGGCGGGCAAATGTGATGCTTGCGGCGAGTGGAACACGATTGTCGAGGACAATCCGACCGCGGGCGTTGGTGGCGGGCCCGGTCGGCGTTTGAAAAAGGGACGTGTCGTGGCGCTCACCACGCTCGACGGCGAGGCCGAAGACGCGCCGCGTATCATTTCGAAAGTTGGCGAATTGGACCGGGTTTCCGGCGGCGGGATCGTGCGCGGATCGGCGCTGCTGCTCGGCGGCGAGCCGGGGATCGGTAAATCCACCCTGTTGATGCAAGCCGCTGCGGCTTTGGCGCGGGCCGGTCATTCGGTGGTTTATGTGTCGGGCGAAGAGGCCGTCGCGCAGGTGCGCCTGCGCGCGCAGCGGCTCGGCGCGCACAACACATCGGTCCAAATGGCCGCGGAGACCAATGTCGAGGACATTCTGGCAACGCTGGATGCGATGGAAAAAAGGCCCGATCTTGTGATCCTTGATTCGGTGCAGACGCTGTGGACCGACAGCGTCGATTCAACGCCCGGTACGGTGACGCAAGTGCGTGCCTCGGCGCAGGCGATGATCCGTTATGCCAAGCAAACCGGCGCCGCGGTTATCATGGTCGGGCATGTGACCAAGGAAGGCACGATTGCCGGGCCGCGCGTGGTTGAGCACATGGTCGATGCGGTCATGCAATTTGAAGGCGATGGCGCGCATCAATACAGGATCCTTCGCGCGCTGAAAAACCGGTTCGGGCCGACCGATGAAATTGGCGTTTTCGAAATGCTGACATCGGGCTTGCGGCAAGTGCCCAACCCATCGGAATTGTTTTTGGGCGAGCGGGCAGCCGATGCGCCTGGGGCCGCCGTGTTTGCCGGGATGGAAGGCACACGGCCCATTCTCGTTGAGATTCAAGCGCTTGTCGCGCCAACGTCGCTCGGCACCCCACGCCGCGCAGTCGTCGGCTGGGACGGTTCGCGCCTGGCGATGGTGATCGCGGTCCTGGAGGCCCATTGCGGTGTCCGATTTGGCCAGCATGATGTTTATCTCAATGTCGCGGGTGGGTTTCGTGTATCGGAACCAGCGGCGGATATGGCGGTGGCCGCCGCGCTTGTTTCATCCATTTCCGGGCAACCGCTGGCGCCAAAATCGGTTTATTTCGGCGAGGTCAGCCTTTCCGGCTCGCTTCGGCCGGTG
>JBCCRB010000502.1:0-1794 GCA_039208465.1 Pseudomonadota bacterium | reverse complement strand
CGGTTTTCGCGAGATCGCCGGCGATAATTGCGTCGTCCATTTTGCAAGCGACTATGCTTTTGATGCTGGGCGTAGCGCGATGGAGGAACTCATCGCACAAAACCGGTTGGCCAAAGCGTTTTTCTGCGGCGATGATGTGATCGCCATCGGCGCCAGTTCCGCTTTGCGGGCAAATGGACGGACCGTCCCCGGCGATGTCGGCCTGATCGGCGTCAACGGCATGGAGATCAGCGGTTGGGACAATGTCGACCTGACAACGTTCCGTCAGCCGGTGGATCAGATTGCCAGCGCGGTGATCGAACGCCTGCGTGAACGCATGGAAAATCCTTCCAGCGCGCATAAGGCTATCCGGTTCGAACCCACATTGATTGAACGCGGCTCGCTGCGCCGCGTCCGAAACTAGCTACCGAAACATGGGCGGGCGGGCATCCACCCACGCGCCACGTTCACCGGCCGAGCGAACCGCCGCTTCAACCGCTGCCATGGACCGCAGACCATCGGCGGCGGTCGGCAAGCCATCGCGCTTTTCGCCCCGGATCGCAGCGGCAAGGTCGACATAGATATTGGCAACGGCCAGCGGAAAGCCTTCCGGATGCGCAACGGCAACCCGGCTGAGGCTCGCCGCAGCATCAGACAGGCCGGCTTCACCCTTTTCCATGATCTGCGTGCGCTGCCCAACCGGTGTGTAATAGACCTGGTTGGGTTGCTCGGACGCCCAGCGCAAACCGCCGGTTTCGCCGAACACCTGGATGTCAAAACCGTGCTGACGGCCGATCGCAACCGATGACGTCCAAAGCCGTCCGACCGTGCCGTTTTGCATCCGGAAATTGACCATCGCGTCATCTTCCAGCGACCGGCTTGCAATGGTCGAGGCAAAGTCCGCCGACAAGTCGCGTACCTCATCGCCCGCAACAAAGCTGGCCATATGCAGCGCATGAATACCGCAATCAGCAAACTGGCCGGAAATGCCCGCCATCGCCGGATCATAGCGCCAGCGCACGCGCGGATTGTCGGCATCGGTTGCATCCCCATGATGCCCGTGGCTGAACGCTGTCACCACCAGCCGCACCTTGCCGATCTGACCATTGGCAACCATGTGGCGCATCTCGCGCACCATCGGATAGGCCGAATAGCAATAATTGACCGCACAGATTTTGCCGGAGGCTTCGGCCACCCGCACGATCTCTTCGCCTTCCTCCACCGTCATCGTCATCGGCTTTTCGCACAAAACATTGAACCCGGCTTCAAGGAACGCCTTGGTGATCTCAAAATGGGTCGAGTTTGGCGTCGCAACGGTCACCAGATCAACGCGATCTTCCCGCGCCCGCTCACCTTCCATCATGGCCCGCCAATCGCCATTGGCGCGGTCGGCAGATACACCGAGACCCTGCGCATAAGCCTTGCCCTTAACTGCATCCACATCCAGCGCGCCCGCTGTCAGCGTGAAAAGCCCATCAGCCTGCGCGCCCAGCCGGTGCGCCGGTCCGATTTGGCTGCCTTCGCCACCGCCGATCATGCCCCATCTCAATTTGGTCATGACGCTACTCCCCGCTAGAACCCGATCGATTTCAGATAGCGCCGGTTCAGCGCGGCATCGCCCGCTGGGTCAGTGCCTTCAAGGGTCGGATCGCAATCCTGTTCGACCGTGCACCAGCCATCAAATCCGGCATCGAGCAGCACCTGCCGCACGGCCGGAAAATCAACATCCCCATCGCCCAGATTGCAGAAAATGCCCTGCCCGCAAGCCTCATAAAATCCGGTCGTGTTAGCGATAACATCGGCTTTCACGCGCGG
>JBCCRB010000501.1:0-1810 GCA_039208465.1 Pseudomonadota bacterium | reverse complement strand
TCGGCAACAACGCCGGCCATGATGCTGCCTATTCTATGGTGGCGCACCCAAGAAATGCCAGCCGCCGGCGCCTGGATCGGCGCTGCGTTGGTGGTCGTCGGCTCTGCTCTTATCTTTACCGGATAAAAAAAGGGGGAACCGAAGTTCCCCAAAAATTGCCGAAAGGACCAACTTTCTGGCAAATTCCGTAGAGAGCAGTCTTACTCTGATTTTGCTTCCGTGTCAGCAGCTGCCGCTTCTTCGGCTGCCTTTGCTTCTGCCGCTGCTGCATCCTCAGCTGCTTTTTGCGCGGCAAGCTCTTCAGCGGCGGCAATCTTTTCAGCCTCGATACGTGCTTTTTCATCGGCAATCGCCTGGCGCTCAGCATCATTGAGCTTGCGGGCACGCGCATTGGTGTTCTCTGTGATCCGTGCTTTCTTACCGCGCAGACCGCGCATGTAATAAAGCTTGGCACGACGCACCTTACCGCGGCGAACAACAGTGACTTCTTCAACCAGTGGTGAGTAAAGCGGGAACACACGTTCCACACCTTCACCATAGGAGATTTTGCGCACAGTGAAATTCTCGTTCAGCCCGGCACCAGCACGCGCAATGCAAACACCTTCATAGGCCTGCAAGCGAGTCCGCTTACCCTCGGTCACGCGGACCTGGACGCGAACAGTGTCACCGGGTGAGAAATTTGGAAACTGACGTTTTTCAAGAATTTTTGCGGCCTGCTCAGCCTCTAATTGACGGATAATGTCCATCTCAATGGTTCCTTGTCTTTGTTCTTTTGAACCGCCAGAGCGCTCACTTAGACCGAAAGCGTATGCCGTCAGGTATGACCGGAAAGGTCGGAGCGGTAGTCATGCCCGTAATTGCTTGTTTCAGAACCAGGCTAAACAGCCCGATTTCGAGCGCGGCGATACAGCAAATCCAGCCGCTTGTCACCTGCCCGTCATGATTTTTTACCGTCAAGCAGATCCGGCCGACGCGCCTTCGTAAGCTTTTCTGCTTCCGATCGCCGCCATTCAGCAATTTTTCCGTGATTGCCGGACAAAAGCACATCCGGGATCGCATGACCTTCCCACTCGGCGGGCCGTGTATAATGGGGATGCTCAAGCAAATCGCCTTCAAAGCTCTCCTGCGCGCCACTTTCGGCGTTACCCATGACACCTGGCAACAGGCGAATGATGGCATCAAGGAGAACTTGCGCCGCCACCTCACCACCGGACAGCACATAATCGCCGATCGAGACTTCATGCAGATCGCGCGCCTCGATCACCCGTTCATCAACCCCCTCAAAACGCCCGCACACGATGACCGCGCCAGGACCGGTCGCCAGATCACGCACATCGACCTGTCGCAGGGGCTTGCCGCGCGGGCTCATCAACAGGCGTGGCCGCCTATCACCATCGGGCGAAACGTGATCGACCGCCTTGGCAAGAATATCTGGCTTCAGCACCATGCCCGCACCGCCACCGGCCGGCGTATCATCGACTGAACGGTGTTTGTCACTGGCAAAATCGCGCAGCTGCGTGACATTCAATGTCCAATCGCCGCGCGCCAATGCTTTGCCGGCAAGCGCATGCCCCAACGTACCGGGAAACATTTCCGGATAAAGCGTGATGATACTGGCCCGGAAACTCACTCGGCTTCCTCCCCATCGTCGGGTCGAGCGTAGATCTCACTGGGCGGGCGGATGACAATCCGACCCACGTCAAAATCAATGGAAGGGAAATTGGCTGCCTCAAAGGCAAACAACTCATTTTTCCCGGTATCGGCCAACTTGATATCCAACAAATCGCCCGCGCCATAATTGGGCACGTCT
>JBCCRB010000500.1:0-1831 GCA_039208465.1 Pseudomonadota bacterium | reverse complement strand
GTCAAAACTGACAGGCAAGCCGCGCCACCTTCGCCATAGGCACGGGCAAGGGCCGGCGGGTCAAAATCGGCCCGGATCAACCCCTTGGAAGGGCTTGCTTTCTTAATTTCAGCAATCAGCCCAAATGTGCCCTCGCGTTGCCGCGCAACAAGCGCATCGTAAAAACCGCGCGGCGGCGCCATGTCTGCCAATTGTGCTTTAAGCGCATCAAGCGGCAGCAGCGCCTTGGCGGCGGCAACTTCCTCGCGCTTGTAAGCTTCGATCCTGCGTAAAATATCCGCCATTTAGCCCGGCTCGTTTGAAATTTTGACCACGTCAGCCAACACCGATTTGGCCTTGCCGCTATCAATTGCATTTTGCGCCAAAGCAACACCCTCGGTCAAATCAGACGCCTTGCCGGCAACCACCAGGCCGGCTGCAGCATTCAGGCAAGCAACATCCCGATAGGCACCGGGTGCGCCGTCCAGCAAGGCGGTCAGCGCTTGCGCGTTTTCTTCTGGTGTCCCGCCGCGCAGCGCTTCAATCGATACCCGTTCTAAGCCAACATCTTCAGGCGTAACGGTAAAACGGCGCAAGTTGCCATCGCGCCATTCAACGACGTCAGTCTCGCCTGCGGTAGTAAATTCATCCAACCCGTCGCCATGCACGATCCACACATGATGTGATCCCAATTCGCCAAGGACTTCTGCCAGTGGCTCCAGCCATTGCGGTGAGAAAACACCCACCACCTGGCGCGTCACACCGGCTGGGTTCGAAAGCGGGCCCAACAAATTGAAGATGGTGCGTGTCCCCATCTCAACACGGCTCGGACCGACATGTTTCATGGCAGCGTGATGCATGGGCGCAAACATGAATCCAAGCCCGGCCTCGCTGATGCAGCGCGCAATGATGGCGGGGCCGATTTCGATATTAACGCCAACACCGTCCAAAACATCCGCCGCGCCCGACTTCGAAGAAAGCGACCGGTTGCCGTGCTTGGCGACCGTCGCGCCGGCACCGGCAGCAATCAACGCGGCGGCGGTCGAGATATTATAGGTGCCCGAATTGTCGCCGCCCGTGCCCACAATGTCGATGGCGCCGTCCGGCGCTTCTACACGGGCCATCTTCGCCCGCATTGTCGAAACGGCCCCTGCGATTTCGGCCACCGTTTCGCCGCGCACCCGCAAGCCCATCAGAAAAGCGCCGATTTGCGACGGTGTCGCATCCCCCGACATGATGGTGTCGAACGCGGCCAGGGCCTCATCTTGAGAAAGCGACGCGCCGTCGGCGATTTTGCCAATGAAAGTCTTCATATCACTCACGATTATTGCCCCAATGAGAGGTCAATTGCTCTCTGATTGACTGAAACCGGAAATTCGTCCTGAAGCTGATTGATCGTTTGCTGCAACAGATCATTGGCAAGGCTCTGTGCGACCAGATCGGACAGATTGCCATCGGGATCGACATCCAACGGATCGGTCACCGCGGTCAGGCGGTAGACAAACCGGCTATTGGAGGACGCTGCGGGCGCAAAGCCAATCGCATCAGGCCCGACGGCAAAGATATCAGCCACGCCACCGCGGCCAAGATCAGGATCGTTTGTATTACGGGTCAGACCAAATTTGTTGGTCAGCGTGTAGCTATTTTCTTCGGCAAGCGTTGATCCCGAAGCGCCGCCTCCCAATTGGGCCACAAGTTGTTGTGCGAGCGCATCAAGCGCGGTGCTGCGCTCATCGGCAATCCAGTCCTCGGTGACAATGTCGCGAACCTCGTCCAATGTGCGAGCTCGTTCATCTTCAATGTCAGCCAGCTCGTACCAGATGAAACCGTCGGGCGTCGCGGCCAGCGGCGG
>JBCCRB010000499.1:0-1835 GCA_039208465.1 Pseudomonadota bacterium | reverse complement strand
CCGATTGATCATTTCAGTTTCGGCACAAGGCGCGGTGTCGCCTTTTCATATTCCGTGTAAGCCTGGCCAAACTCGTCGCGCATCATGGCTTCCTCCCGCCCGACCCGGAAAAGATAAAGCATCACAAACGTCAGCAATCCGGCGGGGCCGGCTACCCAATTATCCATCAGCAGGGCTTGGGCGATACAGATGAGGAAAATCGCCGTGTACATGGGATGGCGAATGCGCCCATAGATGCCATTGGTCACGAGCATATGACCTTGGCGTGTCTCTAGCGTCGGCGACCAAAAACGACCCAAATCGACATGCGAACGGTAAAACAGGTAAAGGCCCAAACCGCCAGCGGCCACACCGGCGACAAAAGCAATCCAACCAGGTTCGTAACGGGCAAAATCCAGAACGGGCGTTGCAAGAGCGATCAATGGCAAAAAGATCATGCCAAGCAAGACAAAGGCAAGCAGCGCCCTCTCACGACCGTCAACTTCTGAGCTTTTCACCGCGATTGGATCGCTATCGGTCAGCCATGCGCGCGCAATCAACCAAGCCAGCGTGAAGGCGACAAAGGCAAGCGTGGCATAACTGACATCGCCCGCCCGAAACACGTAAAGCAATGCAGCAACGGCGAAAAACAGCACGAACAGATAACGCAAGAAATATCTCAATGCCTTGATCCCCACCTATCCGGCCCGGTGTCTGTCGACAGGTGCGGCAGCACAAAAAACTGCTGTTCGGGAGGCTTTTCACCAACCGACATCGGGCAGTCGTAAACAGCTTCGAGATTAGCTTTGGTCATGACATCGCGGGATGTGCCACTGGCATGCAACGTGCCCCCGCTCATCAGATGGACCTGATCGGCGAAATGGGCAGCCAGGTTTAGATCATGAAGCACAGCAATGACGCAGCCACCGGCACGCGCATAATCAAGCGCCAAAGACAAAATCTGAACCTGGTGCTTGATATCAAGCGAGGAAATGGGTTCATCCAGAAACAGATATCGGGGCCGCCCTTCAAAAACCGGCTCCCACACCTGCGCCAGCACGCGCGCAAGCTGCACCCGCTGCGCTTCACCGCCAGACAATTCCTGATAGAACCGCCCGGCAAAGCCAGACAGATCGACAGCCTCAAGCGCTTGCGCAACGCGCGCTGCATCGCGGGCCGGTTCATGAACACCCATTGTCAGGCCAAGCCGAACCACTTCGTGCACGGTGAATGGAAACGAAAGGCGCGCTGACTGAGGTAACACACCGCGCCATGTCGCCAGTTCCCGTGCCGGCGCAAAACCAATGTCGATACCGTTCATGGTCGCTTTGCCGTTAAAGGGAATTTCAGCGGTTAGCGCGCGAAGCAAGGTGGTTTTGCCAGACCCGTTCGGGCCGATAATGGCGACAAAAGAGCCCGGCTCTGCGCGCAGCGAAACATCCTTGACGATGTGATGTCGCCCCAAAAAAATGTTGATATCGCTTGCTTCCAGCATCGCTACAAATCCAACAATCCGCGACGCTTCAGCAATATCCAGAGGAAGAAAGGCGCTCCGATCGTCGCCGTCACGATGCCGATCGGCAGTTCGGCCGGTGCCACGATTTGGCGCGCAATCGCGTCCGCAAGCAACAACATGATACCGCCGAGCAGGGCGCAGGCTGGCAACAGATAGCGATGATCCGGACCAATCAGCAGTCTGAGGAGATGCGGCACAACGATGCCGACAAACCCAATGCCTCCCGTCGCCGCAACCGACGCACCTGTCGCCGCCGCCACGACGACGATAGCGACACGCTTAAATCGTTGAACATTGACACCGAGATGATGCGCGGTGGCCTCTCCCAGTGTCATTGCGT
>JBCCRB010000498.1:0-1846 GCA_039208465.1 Pseudomonadota bacterium | reverse complement strand
TTTTTGGTTCATGGCGGTGTCTTGGGGAGGCTACGTTAGACATGACAGAACAGATGGCGGCACGCGTCGAGAATTTCACCGCTTTTGCGCAAGGACGCGCACCCTTTCGGGGGCTTTCCACTGCGCATTTCGATCTGCTTTGCGAAAAGATCGAAACCCGCACCATCGCAGCCGGTACCCTACTGCTGGAGTTGGGCGACCAGGTGGAAGGTCTTTACGTTTTGACCAGCGGCCGCGTCCATTTGCTGTCGGCCGAAGACGAGTTGGTCAGCGACCTGTTTGCCGGCGATGTCTTTGGCCAACGTTCACTCGCCGCCGATGGCAAGGCGAAATTGAAGGTCCTGGTCGTCGAAGACACAGACCTGACGATCATTGATCCCGGCGCGTTCAAAACCGTTCTCGCCCAGGATCAATCATTTGCACAATTCTTCCAGCGCCGTTCGACGATGGCTGCGGCCAAACCGGCCGCTGAGACAGAGGCAAGCCGCAGTAGCCTGTTGACCGGCACGGTCGGCGACATCATGAGCAAACCACCGCGCCTGTTGCCGGAAACCGCAAGCCTCCAGGAAGCCGGCCAGATGATGCATGCGCAACAGATTTCCTGCATTCTGACCACTGATGCTGATGGCATGCTGGCCGGCATTGTCACCACCGGCGACCTCGTCAGCAATGTGGTTGCGCAAGGCGTTGATGCGCAAACGCCCCTCACCCAGGTGGCAACACGCGACCCGCTTTCGGTGCGCCCGGGCACAATGCTGATTGATGCAGTATCCCTCATGACCGAACGAAGGATCGGCCACTTGCCGGTCATTGATGAGGAGCGTCGGCCGGTTGGCATCGTGACCCGCACCGACCTCATTAGGCGTAACACGAGCACCATATTCCAAATCATCTCGCAAGTTTCACGCGCTGCCGATGCGCAGCAGCTCAGCCAAGTGACGGCACAAAAGCCGAAGCTTTTGGCAGAACTCGTTGGCGCCGGCATTGAAGGCCATATGATCGGGCGCATCATGACACGGGTCACCGACGCGGTGACCAAACGGCTGATCGAACTGGCCATGCAGGAGATCGGTCCTGCGCCCGCTGAGTGGCTCTGGCTCGCCTGCGGATCACAGGGCCGGCGCGAACAGACCGGCGTGTCGGACCAGGACAATTGCCTGTTCCTGCAAAATGGCTATGTCGACGCCGAGCACGACAATTACTTCGAGCGCTTCGCCAAATTTGTCTGCGACGGCCTTGATGTCGCGGGGTATTTCTACTGCCCGGGCGACATGATGGCCATGAACCCCCGCTGGCGCGTGCCGGTCGATGTCTGGCAATCCTATTTCGATGGATGGATCAAGAAACCTGATCCAATGGCGCAGATGCTCGCCAGCGTCATGTTCGATCTGCGCCCGATCGCCGGCGAGGAAAGCCTTTTCGAAGGGCTTCAGGAAACGGTTCTCGAAAAAGCCAGTCGGGATTCTATTTTCCGCGCCCACATGACCACCAATTCACTCAAGCATCAGCCGCCACTCGGCCTGTTTGGCGGTTTGAGCTATGTGCGCGACGCAGAGCACAAAAACGCCATCGACCTGAAACATTCCGGCGTTGTGCCGATCACCGACCTTGGCCGGCTGTATGCGCTGCATGGCCAGATCCCGGCCGCCAACACGCGCGACCGCATCATCGCTTCCAGAGACATGGACGGCGTGCTGTCGAAATCGGGCGGCGATGATCTGGTCGACGCCTATGATCTGATTTGCGATCTGCGGCTAAAGCACCAGGCCAACCAGATCAAACTGGGTGAAAAGCCCGATAATTTTATGATACCCGACACTTTGTCAGCGCTGGAACGCAATCACTT
>JBCCRB010000497.1:0-1846 GCA_039208465.1 Pseudomonadota bacterium | reverse complement strand
TTCCACGTCGGTGATGTTGCGCACATAGGTCACGTGCTCGGCGCCATAGATGTGGCGCAGCAGGCGGAACAACACGTCGAAGACAATGACAGGCCGCGCATTGCCGATATGGGCAAAATCATAGACCGTTGGTCCACACACATACATGCGCACATTGGCCGGATCGATGGGCTGGAATGGCTGTTTAGCGCGGGTGAGCGTGTTGAAGAGCGTCAGGGTCATGGTCTTGCCGTCGTGTTTCACCTGTTTTGCTTGTGCAAGCGCGACTGACATGTCTGGCGCATGGCTGCAAGAGCTCGCGTTCGATTGGCAGGTTATGCCGTTCGCCTTTTAATGCGCCACAAGGAGCGAATAAGCGATGGCCAGCATGATGCAGCCAATGATTACGTCAAGCACACGCCAGGATGATGGTTTGGCAAACAGCGGCTGCAAGAGCCGCGCGCCATAACCCAACGCAAAGAACCAGGTGAACGATGCCAACACGGCACCGGCGGCGAAAACCGGACGCAAATCGGCTTCATAACGGGTGGAAATGCTGCCGAGCAGGATCACGGTGTCCAGATAAACATGTGGGTTCAGAAAGGTCAGCGCGAGGCACGTGGCAACCGCCACCCTTAAAGTGCCGACATCGGGCGCTGCCTTTTCAGGATCAAGCGCAGCCGGTTTCCAGGCGCGGCGAAAGGCAAACAAAGCATAGGCGGTCAGGAAAGCGATGCCGCCCCATTTGGCGGCACCTAAGAGCAAAGCGTTTCCAGAGATGAGCGTGCCGAGACCAGCAACGCCGGCGACGATCAACAGCGCGTCGGAGAGCGCGCAGATCAGGCAACACACAAAGACATGCTGGCGCGCCAGCCCAAGGCGCAGGATGAAGGCATTTTGCGCACCGATGGCGATGATGAGCGAAGCGCCAAGCAGAAAGCCTGCGACCGCAACGGAAAATGTCAATGTCATGATGCCTAAAACAGCGTTGGCTGGTCGTTTGCGGGCTCGGCGGTCTCAGACGGACCAGCTTCTGACCTGGTGAAGGGTTTCGGTTCGGTGCGTTCCTGCACCTCAGGCCCTGAATTGGCAACCTTGTTGACCAGATCAGAGACGGGCACCGGCTCAAAATATCCGTCGGGCGGTGGCGTCAACAGGTCGGCGACTTGTTTGGGTTCATTGCCGCGCACATCGAGCCAACGATCGAAATCAGCCTCCTGGATAACGACCGGAATACGGTTGTGGATTTGCGAAAAGGGCAGCGTTGCCTCTGCCGTGAGGATCGCGACCGTGTCCAGTTCGCTACCATCCTTTGAGATGTAGGTCTCGTGCAATCCGGCCAGGGCAGCGATTTCACCGGTTGCCGCGGGCACCCAAAATGCCTGTTTCTCCTTGGTTTCAGGATCGCGTTGCCATTCATAAAAGCCGGACACCGGCACCAGACACCGGCGATGGCGCATGGCGGCGCGAAAGGAATTCTTGGTCGCTGCGGTCTCCGATCGCGCATTGATCAGAAGCGGGAAATCCTTCGGATCTTTCACCCAGCTTGGGATCAGACCCCAGCGCATCAGCTTGGCCTCGCGTTCGGGCAAATTGGACCCTTTAGGGCGCGGCGGCGTAGGCGTGACAACCAGGATCGGCTGTGTTGGCGCGATGTTGTAGCGCGGCGGGAACGCTTCCACGCCGGCCAGCGCAAAGAAACGCTCCAGATCTTCAGGGCTGTGAATGAGGGAAAAACGACCGCACATGGGTGAAACTTATCAGAGCGGCCCGATGTGTCGAGCCAGCAAACATGTGCCCTCTGAAAAGCTGCCGATCCTTGCAAGTTCAGCGGCGGCTGCTAGGGCTCTGATATGAAACCGGAAAT
>JBCCRB010000496.1:0-1883 GCA_039208465.1 Pseudomonadota bacterium | reverse complement strand
GGCGGTGCAAGCTTGCAAAACAAAATGACTCTTTTTTCTTGTGTTACCGGTCACAACGCATAGTGTGACCGGTAACAAGTCGGAGGGGGGGAGCCAATATGCCGACGATTCATCTTGAAAAGCTGATCAAGCGCTACGGCGATGTCGAGGTCCTGCACGGAATTGACCTTGAGATGGCGGACAATGAATTCACGGTGCTCGTCGGCCCATCCGGCTGCGGCAAGTCCACGACCCTACGTATGATCGCAGGGCTGGAGGATGTGAGCGAGGGCGAGATCTATGTTGACGGCAAGCCGGTCAGCCATCTTGAGCCCAAGGACCGTGATCTGGCGATGGTGTTTCAGGATTACGCGCTTTACCCGCATATGAACGTGGCACAAAATATCAGCTTTGCCCTGCGTCTGGCACGCCGCCCCAAGGCCGAGATTGACAAAAAAGTGCGCGAAGTGGCCGATACGGTGGGCCTTACGGAGTTCTTGGGACGCAAACCCGGTGCGCTGTCTGGAGGGCAACGCCAACGGGTCGCCATGGCCCGGGCGCTGGCCAAAGACAGCGGCATTTTCCTGTTTGATGAACCGCTGTCCAACCTTGATGCCAAGTTGCGTGGCCAAATGCGGGCGGAACTTGCCCTGATGAGCCAGCGCGTCCAGAAAAACATGATTTACGTGACGCATGATCAGATCGAAGCGATGACCCTCGCAGACCGGATCGTGGTGATGCATGGCGGCTACATCCAGCAGCAGGGGACACCCGAAGAACTGTTCAAGCGCCCCGTGAACAAGTTTGTGGCCGGTTTCATGGGCATGCCGCCGATGAACTTCCTTGATGGCGATATCGTCGAACGCGACGGGTCGGTCTACATCACAGGGCCCGGGTTCGACGTCCAGCTTGAGGGCGAGCGCGCATCAGTGGCGAAGGCCCATGGCAGCAAACAAATCACGCTGGGTGTCCGCCCGTCCGATTTGACGTTTGATGCGGCCGCAGACCCGGCAAAGTCGCTGACGCTTGACATTGAAGTATCCGAATATGTCGGAGCGCAATCCGTGCTGTTGTGCAAATGCGGACCATCCCGCGTGATGGTCGAGGTCAACTCCGAAATCCCCGTCGCACTGGGGCAAACCCTGACATTCGCGGTCAATCCGGGTGGCGTTCACCTGTTCGACCGCAAATCCGAAGTCGCGATCTGACGCGCAAAACAAAGCCGCGCCAACGGCGTGCAAACAAAGTTCAATGGGAGGACTGATAATGAACGGACTGAAATCAACGGCGGTGGGTCTTGCGACCGCGGCCATTATGGCCGGGGCGGCATTCGCCAATCCCTACGCCGAATACGAAGGCACGACGCTGATCGTGAACTTCCCTGCGCACCCGCACTACAATGCGGCGATGAAAGTGCTGCCCGAATTCACCAAGGAAACCGGGATTGAGGTCGAAGTTGACCAGCTGCCTTACCTCAAGATGCGTGAACGCCAGACGCTGGAACTCGCTCAGGATGAGGGCGAATATGACCTGATCGGGTATGTGGTGTTCTCCAAGGCGGACTACGTTTTTGCCGATCAGCTGGAAAACCTTGCCAAGTATTTCATGAATCCCAAGCTGGCTGACCCGTCCTATGACGCCGAAGACCTGATTGACGGATATGTGGAAAACATTGGTGTCGCTGGCGGCGCGAAGGGGTATCTGCCCGGTAAAACAGGGTCTTTGTTTGGCATTCCGTTTGGCTCTGAAACATCCGTTCTGGCCTACCGCAAGGACATCTTTGAAAAGCACGGCATCGCCACGCCCGAGACCTATGATCAACTGCTGGATGCGGCCTGCGCCATTCCCGAACTGGAGCCCGGGATGGGCGGCATGGCGTCCCGTGCGGCCTCTGGCCACCAGGC
>JBCCRB010000495.1:0-1884 GCA_039208465.1 Pseudomonadota bacterium | reverse complement strand
CGCGGATTTCATTGGTTGTGGTTTGCGTGCGCGCCGGCTGAAGCTGGATGCCTTTTTGGCCGCTGGCGGCAGATAGGCGCTGTGAAAGCGTGGTCACCTTGTCAACGGGCGCGCCGACAATCGGCGCAAAATAGACCTGCGCCGGGCCCGTGGCGACCGGTTGTGCCGTTGTTGCCGGCTGAGGGCTGGTTGTCTGCTGGATCGTTGGCGGCGGGGGCGCGGGCGTTGTGGCGGGGGCTGCTGCCGTCTCAACCGGTGCCGTTTCAGTGCTTGCCGTTTCGGTTGGGGTGGTTACCGGCTCGGATTGCGTTTGTGCCGATGTGTCCTCAAAAACAAGCGCGTCATCGGTCGCTGTGCACGCGCCGAGTGCGAGAAATGCCGTGATCAGGCACGATGTGCCGAGCGTTCTTATCGATGTCATTACCAGGATACTCTCACCGAAGTCACACAGGGTAATTTAAGCAACGATCAGTTCAATTGGAAGATCGGACAGCGATTGCGGTTTGCCGTCGCTCGTCAAATAGGTGCGCCCCAGTGACATTGCCGTTTCCGTATCGGAATCCATGATGATCATGTGTGCGAACAGGATCATGTTGCTTTCGATCTGTGTTTCATTGCCTCTGTAGAACATGGGCATATCCATCCAACATGGCGTGAAATGGGCGCCGAGCGAATAGCCGCAGGCATTAAGCCGGTGCCTTGCAAGGCCGGCCTGATCCATGACGGCGGCATGGGCATCGAACACGCTGCCGAAATCATTGCCCGGCACCATATGGTTTTCGACCGCCTCCAACGCATCGGCGCAGGCTTGAAAAAGCTCCTCATGGCGCGGTGTCGGCTTGCCGATCACGACCGTGCGCATCAGGGCTGCGTGATAGCGCCGGTACGCGCCGGCCCATTCAAGGGTCAATTGATCCTGTTTTGAGAGTTTGCGGCGTCCGGATTTATAGCGGCACAGAAGGGCATCATCACCAGAGCCGATGATGAACTCATTGCCTGGATAGTCGCCGCCGCCTTCAAATATGGTGCCCTGCATGGTGGCGAGAATTGCGCCTTCGTCCGCCCCCGCCTTGATCAGTGGACGGGCCGCGATCAGCGCCTCATCGCCAAGCGCTGCTGCTTTGCGGACATAGGCGATTTCGGCTGGTGACTTGATGGCGCGCAATTGCGTGACCAGAAGCGATGCATCGCGCAAATCGGCAAAGCTGACCAGATCTTCATCCAATTCGCGGGCGCGGCGGCCGTTCAGGCCCGCGCAATCATATTCCACGCCCAGCCTTGTTCCGAGCAAATTAAGGTTTGTCAGAAGGTCTTTGAGCTCATTGGTGGGGCGGGCACCGGCGCGATCTTCCCAGATGACAATATTGTCGACATTGGAGGTGTGGCGGGCCTGGCGCAGATCGGCAGAGCGTGTGATCAGCGCGACTTCGCCGGTTTTTGTGACCACCATGCATTGAAAAAAGCAGAAGCCGAACGTGTCATAGCCGGTCAGCCAATACATGGATTCCTGGGCGAACAGCAGCATGGCGTCGAGCTTTTGTGCGTTCATCTGCTCGAGTAGTTGCGCCTTGCGGGCGCTGAACTCGGATTCGTCAAAGTGTAAAGCCATATCAAGCCTCTTTTGGCTGGTGGATCATGATCATCGATGTCTGCCGCCCATAATCGGATTCGCCGCGATGCGTGGTGCGGCGATAGGAAAAGAAATGCGCCTCATCGGCATAGGTGCATTGGCCGGTCCACACGGCGTCTGCGATGCCGCAGGCCTGCAATTTTTGCAGGATGAAGGCCGGCAGATCGAACATTAAATGGTCGGCTTTGGTCGAGCCGATCATAAACTGGCTGTTTCCGGCATCGATATCCGTCAGGCGATCGGCAAACTCCGGG
>JBCCRB010000494.1:0-1886 GCA_039208465.1 Pseudomonadota bacterium | reverse complement strand
CCTCGCCCAATATGATGCCTGGAGCCGCTTCGCACGTCATGAAAATCCCGCACCGGCGCGATAGGGCTAAGCTGACCCGGCTATAATTCAAACATTTGTTTGATTTTTGAAGCTTCAAGCAGTACGGCTGGTTGGCATTGCGCATGGTAGCATGGATCATTGCTAAGGATTTCGCACCAGGATGGACAATCTACCGTTGGAACCGCCGCAGGAACGGCCAACCAAAAAATCGCCCGTGCAACGCATCATGAACCGCGCAGTCTATCTCCCGATGATCTTCGGCCTGATCTTTTTGGGCGGATTTCTGGGGCTCTACTTCCAGCCGCCGGGTCTGCGGCTTGTTTATGAATGGACCGGGTTGGAACCGGGCGCCGGCTCATCGTCACCGATAGCCGTCAGCCCGGATGTCGCCGAAGCCATTGAAAGCCAGCAATTGGACATCGCGGCGACCGATGTCGTGGCCTTGGGTAAAATCCAACCGGCTGAAGATGTTGTGACCATCGCCATGCCTTTTGGCGCAAATGATGCAGCCATATCAACGGTTGAGGTCGCCGAGGGCGATACGGTCGAGCGTGGTGATATTGTCGCCATTCTGGACAATCAGCCGACACTGGAAGCCGATGTTGATGCTGCGCAGGCAACCGTGTCGGTCCGCGAGGCCGCATTGGTGCAAACCCGCGAGGCAACCGCATCGTCACGCAACGAAGCCTTTGCCACGCTGGAGAGGGCGCGCGCCGAAGCAAAAAACGCCGAAGACGAATTGGCGCGCGCGCAAACGCTGTTTGAGCGCGGCATTGTCACCCGCGCCAATCTGGATCGGGCGCAAACCACCAAGGACCAGGCCGAGCGCGAAGTCGACCGCGCGCAGGCTGTCTTCGACCGATACGAAACGGTTGATCTGGAACAGCAATCCGATGTGATCGTGGCCATGCGCAATCTGGAAGCGGCCAACGCTGAATTGGAACGCACCAACCGTAATTTGCAGCGCGCCTTTGTGCGCGCACCCACCGCTGGCACGATTTTGGAAATCAATGTGCGGCCAGGCGAAAAGCCGGGCACCGAAGGGGTCGCCACATTGGGCAATCTATCTCAGATGAAGGCGGTGCTGGAGGTCTATCAAACCGATATCGGCCGCGTAACGCTCGGCCAACAGGTTACGCTGACAGCCACCGCGCTATCCGAACCCTTGAGTGGCGCTGTGTCAGATATTGGTCTGCGTGTCGGGCGTCAGACCATTTTGGACGACGACCCGGTGGCAAACACCGATGCAAGGGTCATCACCGTGGAGGTGGCGCTCGATGATGCCTCAACCGCAGCGGCCGCGCGGTACACAGATCTGGAAGTGGTGGCGCGCATTGATGCCAGTGGAGCGCCAAGGTGACCCATTTCCTGGCCCGCTTGCTTGGCCGTCTGCCAATCGGATGGCTGCAATTGACGCACAATCGCGGGCGGTTATTGGCGGCGCTGGCCGGTGTCACTTTCGCCAATGTGCTGGTCTTTGTGCAGCTCGGCATCATGGGCGCGCTCAATACGACCATCGTGCGTGATTATCAGCTGATCGATGCGGACATCATGATCTCGGCCGAAGACGCCAACACCTTGACCGAGGGCAGCAATGCGCCGCGTCAACTGATGTATCGCGCGCTATCGCATCCGTCGGTCGGCGCCGCGTCGCCGCTATTCATCTCAAACGCTCAATTTAATGACGAACAGGGCGAGGTCACCTTTCAGGTAATCGGCTTCGATCCGGATGTTGAGGGGATCATGGCCGGGATCGTCAACGATCAACGCACCAATTTGCGCGTCTCAAACGGAGTTCTGGCCGACAGCCAGACACGTGGACTCTCGCCAGAAATTGCCGAAGCGCTGGAGGCGGGCCGGTCGGT
>JBCCRB010000493.1:0-1893 GCA_039208465.1 Pseudomonadota bacterium | reverse complement strand
GCCATACCGAAAGACAGCGCGCTCATGTCTTCAACAAACAGTGTTTTCAAGCCGTTTTTGGTAAAGATCTGTGGGCTCACGACCGTTGATGACGCCGTTTGCGCGGCCAAAGCAGGCGCTGATATCCTTGGATTTGTGCTCGTCGAAGGCACGCCGCGCTACGTTGATCCTAAAGCATTCGCCGAACTTGTGTCTGAACTGAAACGAACGGTTACAAAAGCAAGCGCGCCGCTGATCGCTGCGCTGACCGTGAACGCGGATGATTCGTTAATGACGGCAGCGAGTGGGCACGCTGACATCTTTCAGCTCCACGGCGATGAAACCCCGGCCCAAGCCAAGAAGATTAGGGCGGCTTTTGGTAAGCCTGTCGTCAAAGCCATCGGTGTCGATGGCCCCGGCGCTTTCTCACGCGCCATTGATTTTGCTGGTTCGGTTGATGCTCTCCTCCTTGATGCAAAGCCGGCGAAGGACGATGGGCCTCGTGGTGGTACCGGCGTCAGATTCGACTGGTCTTATCTTCAAGATTTCAAATCCGAGTTGCCATTTCTGTTGGCGGGTGGTCTGACCCCCAACAACGTGGGTGATGCTGTTTCTGCTGCGATGCCACTGCCGAGCTTTTGTGGCGTCGACGTGTCATCGGGCGTAGAGGTTTCACATGGGGTAAAAGACACTGGAAAGGTGTCCGATTTTGTCGCTAAGGCGCGTTCGGCATTTGAAACCGTTTAAGACCATTTTTAAGACCTTAAGAGTGTGCGAGTTGCGTCAGGAGAAGTCATGAATCATCAGGCGACAGTCCCGAATTCCTATCGAGTAGGGCCAGATGAAAACGGCCGTTTTGGCGATTTTGGTGGCCGTTTTGTTGCCGAAACGCTTCAGCCTCTCATCCAGGAACTTGAGGCAGAGTACGAACGATCGAAGGCTGACCCGGTGTTTCGGTCCGAACTAGAGTATTTTCTGAAGCACTATGTGGGGCGCCCATCCCCGTTGTATTTCGCCGAGCGCGCCACTGAGTATGTCCGTGCTAAGTCGGGCAATGGAAAAGGCGCGAAAATCTACTTCAAGCGCGATGAGCTGAACCACACCGGCGCCCACAAAATCAACAATTGCGTTGGCCAGGTACTCCTTGCGCGTCGCATGGGTAAGACCCGGATCATCGCCGAGACCGGAGCCGGCCAGCACGGGGTAGCGACCGCAACGGTCTGTGCTCGGTTTGGTCTGCCTTGCGTTGTCTTCATGGGCGCGACGGACGTTGAACGACAGAAGCCGAATGTGTTTCGAATGAAACTGCTTGGCGCTGAGATTGTGCCGGTCACAAGCGGTAGGGCGACGCTGAAAGATGCGATGAACGAGGCCCTACGGGACTGGGTCGCGAATGTGCACGACACATTTTACGTGATCGGTACGGCCGCGGGGCCCCACCCTTATCCACTGCTCGTGCGAGACTTTCAGTCTGTGATTGGGACAGAGGCCCGCCAGCAGATGATGGAGGCCGAAGGTCGACTGCCGCATGTTGTCATGGCCTGTATTGGGGGCGGGTCGAATGCGATCGGTTTGTTCCATCCATTTCTTGATGATCCCGATGTCCAGATCATCGGCGTCGAAGCGGCGGGCGAGGGCGTCACGACCGATGCCCATGCGGCGTCTCTGACCGGTGGCTCACCGGGTGTCTTGCATGGCAATCGGACCTATCTCCTCCAGGATAATGATGGCCAGATCCTCGATGCGCATTCAATTTCAGCTGGCCTCGATTATCCCGGCGTCGGGCCTGAACACGCATGGTTAAAGGAAACCGGGCGCGCAACCTATGTCTCTGCAACCGACAAAGAGGCGCTCGATGCGTTTCAATTATGCGCGCAACTAGAGGGCATCATTCCTGCCCTCGAGCCAGCCCAT
>JBCCRB010000492.1:0-1913 GCA_039208465.1 Pseudomonadota bacterium | reverse complement strand
GGCTGCCGGTGGACGGCACCGTTTTGGAAGGTATGAGCACCGTTGATGAAAGCGCGCTGACAGGTGAGCCGCTGCCCGTCTTGAAGCGGGTAGGCGACCCTGTGACGGGCGGTACTGTGAACGGAACCGGAAGCCTGACTTTTGAGGCGACGCGCGTGGGCGCTGAAACGACGCTGGCCCAAATTGTGCGCATGGTGGAGGCCGCGCAGGGTGCGAAACTGCCTATTCAGAGCCTTGTTGATCGGATCACGATGGTTTTCGTGCCTGTCGTCCTGGCCGTGGCATGTGCGACTGTCGCTGCGTGGTTCCTTTTTGCGTCTGATCCAGCGCTGGCACTTGTGGCGGGCGTGTCGGTTCTCATAATTGCGTGCCCGTGTGCCATGGGTCTGGCCACGCCAACCTCAATCATGGTGGCGACGGGCCGCGCCGCCGAAATGGGCGTTCTCGTACGTAAGGGCGATGCGCTCCAGACGCTGTCTGAAGCAGGCGTCATCGCCCTCGACAAGACGGGCACGATCACCGAAGGCCAGCCGGCCTTGACTGACGTTGTCACTTTGGGTGGCCAATCACGCTGCGATGTCCTGCGCGCCGTAGCCGGTGTCGAAGCGCGTTCGGAACACCCCATCGCCGCAGCCATTACAGAAGCTGCGAGACTGGAATGCGGGCTGCCGGCCTCGGTGACAGAGTTCGAAGCGCAAGCTGGGCACGGGGCGGCGGCGACCGTTGACGATATGCGTGTCCTCGTTGGCTCCGAGCGTTTCATGGTAGGCGCCGGAATAGAGCTTGGGGACTTGGTTGTGGAGGCCAACCGCCTCTCAAAACAGGGCAAAACAGCCGTATTCGCGGCCATCGACGGGACGCCCGCGGCCGTTCTTGCGGTGTCCGACCCGGTCAAGAAGACGAGCACTCGGGCCATTGTAGCGCTTCAGGCCAAAGGTTTCGATGTTGTGATGTTGACCGGTGACAGATCATCAACAGCAGAGGTGGTCGCAAAACAGGTCGGTATCACCAAGGTTCAGGCGGAATTGCTGCCCGCTGATAAGGTCGCCGCGCTTAAGGCACTAAAAACCGATGGCCGGAAGGTCGTGTTCGTGGGCGACGGCATCAATGATGCACCGGCGCTAGCAGAGGCTGACATCGGCATCGCTATCGGCACCGGTACGGATGTGGCAATCGAAAGCGCAGACGTTGTTCTGATGTCGGGCGATCTTCTTGGAGTGCTCAATGCCGTCGAGATTTCACGGAAAGCCATCGCCAATATCCGCCAAAATCTCGGCTGGGCTTTTGGCTATAATATTCTTTTGATCCCCGTCGCGGCCGGGCTGCTCTATCCGGCGTTTGGTTTGTTACTTGCGCCCACATTCGCGGCAGGAGCCATGGCCCTATCATCCGTCTCGGTCCTTGCAAACGCACTCCGGCTCCGTCGGTTGATGCCGACCCAGGCGGCTGCGACAAAACAAGACTCCGATCTCACACTCGCGGAGGGGCGTGCATGACAATCGGTGAGGTGGCAGCCCGGTCCGGCCTGCCTGAGAAGACTATCCGCTACTATGAAGAGATCGGCCTGATCCGTCCCGACCGGCAGGCCAATGGCTATCGTTCATTCGGGTTAAACCACTTGCACAAGCTCACATTTCTTGGCCGTGCGCGCGCCCTTGGCTTTTCCATAGGCGATTGTCGCACGTTGCTCGGTCTTTACGAGGACGAAACGCGCGAAAGCGCTGCCGTGAAATCAGTTGCGGAAGATCATTTGCGCGAGATTGACGAAAAAATCGCGCAACTTCAGTCCATGCGCTCGACCCTCGCCGATCTCGTCAAAGCATGCCACGGTGACACACGGCCCGATTGCCCAATCCTGACAGATCTTTCGGGCAACGCAGTCGAAATGACGCAGGCCGAAACCGAAGCTGCGC
>JBCCRB010000491.1:0-1920 GCA_039208465.1 Pseudomonadota bacterium | reverse complement strand
GAAACGACCCAACCCCATTTTGCCAAGGTCGCGCTGATTGGCATCGGCTTGATTGGTTCGTCGCTGGCGCGCGCGATCCGCCGCCGCAAAATGGCGGATCATATTGCCATCGCAACCCGGAGCGTGGCGACGCTTGACCGGGCCCGCGACCTTGACCTTGGCGACAGCTATACAATTGACGCAAGCGAAGCGGCCGCCGACGCCGATCTGGTGGTCATCTCCGTACCGGTCGGCGCCAGTGGCGCGGTCGCCAAAAGCATCGAACCTGTCTTGAAGCCGGGCGCGATCGTGACCGATGTCGGCTCCACCAAGACCTCCGTGATCACCCAAATCAAGCCGCATATACCGGCCGGTGTTCATTTTATCCCGGGCCACCCCATCGCGGGCACCGAATATTCCGGTCCCGATTCAGGCTTTGCCACCCTGTTTGAAGGCCGCTGGTGCATCTTGACCCCGCTTGACGACACCGACCCGGATGCATTGGCGACACTGACGGCGTTCTGGCACGCCATGGGTTCGCAAATCGAGGCCATGGATCCCGCGCATCACGATCAAGTGCTGGCACTGGTGTCGCATCTGCCGCAATTGGTGTCCTACAACATTGTCGCCACCGCATCAGAGTTTGAGGACGTCTCAAAAGCTGATGTGATCAAATATTCCGCATCTGGCTTCCGCGATTTTACCCGTTTGGCATCATCAGATCCGATCATGTGGCGCGATGTATGCTTGCACAACAAGGACGCCATTTTAGAGATGCTCGCCCGGTTTTCCGAGGATTTATCCTCCTTACGCGCCGCCGTCCGGCGCGGCGATGCCGATGCTTTGCAAGCGCTGTTCACGAAAACACGCGACATACGCAAATCCATCATCGATGCCGGCCAGGACGTCGATACACCCAATTTCGGGCGCACAAGCACTTAAGCAGGCTATAGCGGCGGGATTGTTCCCAGCGGCACAATACCCAGCCGGGCACGCCCCTCCCGAATGGTGACCGTCAAAGCCGCCTCATCACCATTGTCGCCGGTCGGCGTGCTAAGCTGTAAAATGCCGTCAATGGCGGCCGCGATGCGCGGCGCGCTTGCTTGCAAATCGGCAATCAAGCCCGGCACATCGACAACGCGCACATCAAGATCAGCATCAAGCAACCCGTCGACCGATACCGAAAATGGTCCTTGCACCAACACGCCGCGATCATCGCTCAGGCCCAGGGTCAGACGCCGCACCTCGCCATTTTTGCCGCGCAAGGAGCTCATCTCATAGGAAGCATCTTCTATGAGCAGATCGGCATCCGCCGACAAAGGCGGCAGGCGCAAATCGTTCGGCACAAGGTCGACCGTCTGGAGCGCCACTTCAAGGTCGTCATCGACCGTCCGGGAGAAGAACGTCATGCGTGCCCATCGAGCAGAAAGATCGCCCGAGCGGCCAGAACCATTCGTAAATTCCGCCGCTAGACTGCGCAGGCCTGCGGCGCGTGCCTCCACCACAGCCTGTCCGACAGCATAATCGAGAACCAATTCGTCTTCACCGACCTGCACCGTCAGCGGCGCATCAATCTCGATAACAGCGCGCCTTGGATCGTAGACCTGCGCCGCCGAGCGCAACGCGCCGCCATCGATCAGTAAACCCTCCCGCGGTGCATCGACACTGAAATCGGAACAGAAAACGCCGATACGAAACGGATAGCCACGCACCAACCGATCAGGACAGTCGATTGAAATGCCAGTTGCCTCAAGGTCTGCAATCTGCACGCTGGCAAGGGCAGAAACGTGCCGCGCCGCGTAAAACCAACCACCGGTATAGACCGCAATAACCAGACCGATGGCAAAGGCGAGCCACTTTATCCGGCCGGCGTACGTCATCGAAGGTTTCGGATTTGAATATGACATGATAGCGGAGCGTCCATGCGTAAATTGACTGTCG
>JBCCRB010000490.1:0-1961 GCA_039208465.1 Pseudomonadota bacterium | reverse complement strand
ATGCATTCGCGTACATCAATACGCCGTCTTGTCGCGTCACCAAGGCGGGGTCGGGCAGCGCTTCTAATCCGGCGCTCAGCTCATTGTCCGGCACGTTTACCGCAGCGATCATGTGCACCTCGCCATTTTCGTCCAACAACGGGTAAATCAACCTGCGCCACACGGTGGCAAAAACACCCGACGGCGGTTCATGCACGCTTAGAACGCTTTGTTTTCGGATGATGACAGCCGCATACAGCGCCACGAAGAAGTCTGAGATATGGCCACCGATCTCGGAGGTGCAGTGGCCCGTCATATCACGACCAAACATGGCGGCGATTTCGGTGCCGTATTTCAAATACCTGAAATCGGATTGTTCCGGAACCGGCTCAAGCACCATGACCCACGGGGAAAAGGGATGGATGTCGAGGTCATCGACGTCACCCTTTTTGGCCCATTTCGCCAATCCGTCTTCGGCGCGCATGAATTCGGAAAAGCCTTTGATGACCAGGTGCGACAAATCATAGATCGATGGATTCCACAAAACGGCCGGCGCGCCGGTCCCGTTTTCAGCAAAGAGATCACTGACCGAGCTAAAATCCATGTCCAAGAGCGTCTTGGTCAGCGCGCAGTTCAACGGATCGCCCTGGTCTTTGCCTGATGTTTTCAAGCTGTCACTCCTCTGCATGCAAATGCATATCAACAGATGCATAGTTAAATGTAGCTACACGAAGATGAATAGCGTTGAGTTTGTTCAACCCATCAAACCCGACACTTCGCACGCAAAGGCGGCACAGGGCAAAGCCGCGCACCATAACCACAATTCTGCTGCACGGGCCCCGGCGACGATGCGGCAATCGCGGGCAAGTCCCTTCCATGCGGCATCAGGTGAGCGTGGCAAGAAAGCGATCGATCACCGGATTGCGCTGCGCCTTGGCGCGCATGATCGCGCCAAGGGGGCGATGAAACCGCGGGTGGTCAAAATCCAGGAACGACAGTCTTTCTTCCAAATAGGGTTGCGTCGTTGCGCGCGGCATCGTGGTGATCAGATCCGTTGCGGCAATGATCTCGAGCACCGACCGAATGCTATCCGTCTCGCACACGATGCGCATCGTGCCAACGCCAGATGCGACCATCGCCGCCTCGGTTTGTTGTCGCAGGAGCGATCCGCGCGAATGCGCCAACCAGAGGCTGTCTTGCAGGTCTGAGGGCATCACGCGTTTTAACCGGGCCAACGGATGCCCCACGCGGCACAGAATGCCGACGCGGTCGTCGATGATCGGATGAAATGCCAACCCTTCGGACGGTTCTGCAAGGCTTTGCGGGCCAAAGACGGCGTCCACCTGCCCGCGCTCAACCATGGTGCGCAACTCGTGCACCAGCCCGGTGCGCAACTCGATCACGCAATTGGGGTTGTCGCGCATGAATTTGGCCAGCGACGTGCTCAGAAAACGGCCCGCGACAATGGGCGGGGCGCCGATGCGCAATTCCCCTACGGCACCGCGGGCCGATTGGTCGGCCAGCACGCTGGCCTGTTCCTCGGCCCGGCGAATGGCCTGCCCGTTGCGCGCGAGCCGGCGCGCCAAAGCATTTGGCACAGACTTGCGCCCATCCCGATTGAAAAGAGCGGCACCCAGCCGTCGCTCTAGGGCTTTCATGTTCCGGCTCAGTGCAGGTTGCGTCAGCCCGATGCGGTCGGCGGCATTTTGGAACGACCCCGCTTCGACGATGAAAGAGAGTTGGGCCAGGTGTTTGGGATCAAGCTTCATAGCATTTCGTTATGTATCGCGCTTTATGTTTGATTATCTTAAATGTGACCGGCCTGCTAGTCTCCTTCCGAATTCAGGGAGGGAACTCATGTTCAAATTCAGGAAAATGGCCGCCGCGGCGAGCCTTGCAGCGGTGCTGTTTGCCCCTGCGGCAACTGCCCAAATCTATAAAGGCGAAACCGCCGGTGTCGGCGATCCGGTCCACACCATGTT
>JBCCRB010000489.1:0-1963 GCA_039208465.1 Pseudomonadota bacterium | reverse complement strand
GCAGCCGCGCCTAGCGGTATGGCATGCGCATCGGCCTCAGCGCGCAGCGCTTCAACCTTTTTGATCACGGCCGCGGGCGCTTTTGCATAGTTCCACGTATCACGGCCCGCCAAAATCCCGGAATTAAATGGGCCACCGCAGATAATGCTCGTGCCTGCCGCTTTGCAGGCTGGAAACAAATCATCCAAAGCGTGCTGCTCCAGAAGCGTGTAGCGCCCCGCCAACAGAAACACGTCCCAAGTGCCAAATTGCATGACATCAAGGCACGCTTCGATCTCGTTGACGCCAATGCCGATCGCCTTGATCTGGCCGGACTGCCGCAATTCATCGAGAGCGCGATAACCGCCTTGCCTGAGTTGGGCCATGTAGCCGGTGTTTGCATCGCCGTGCTGCATGGCGCCAATGTCGTGCGCGAGCAGAATATCGATGCGGTCGAGACCCAACCGATGCAGATTGTCGTCAAAGGCCCGCATGATGCCGTCATAGCTGTAATCATAAATCACATGGAAAGGCAGCGGGTTGATCATGCCGAACTGCATCGGATCGGCGACCGCGCCGGGTTTGAGAAGCCGGCCCACCTTGTCCGAGATCACATAATCAGTGCCACGCAAAACATCGCCCATCACGCGCTCTGACCGCCCAAACCCATACCAGGGCGCGGTGTCGAAATAGCCTATGCCATGCGCCTGCGCCGTACGCACAATGTCTGCTGCTTCGCTGTCGTTAAGGTCGACAAAATTGCCGCCAAGCGGCGCGCCGCCCAAGCCGAGTGTATCCACCATCAGGCCGGTCTGGCCGATTTGCCGCTTTTCCATCAATCACCTCCGCATTGCTGATAAATTGCTGGTAACACAGGGCGGGCTGAACGGTGAGTCCGCACCCATTACCTTGCCCGCCGCTGGTAAAGGGTAACCGAGCCGATGATCCCGAGCGCAGCCACGATCGTGAGCACGCCAATCCGGTCACCGAAAAGCCATGCGCCGATCACCGCTCCGACGATCATCGACACATAATTGGCAAACGATACCCAGGTCGCGCCATAATCGCGTGTGATCCGCAGATAGGCCAGCAGCGCCAAAGCCTCGCCCGCAATGATGACACCAAGCGCGACGGGGTCGAGCCGTGCCAGCGTCAGATCTTCGGCCGCCCCGGTGGCCAGCATGCCGAGCAAGGCAGCCGTTCCAACGATCAGCGCCTGCGCATGCGCAACCTGCACCGCGCCGGCACGCGCGGGAAAGCGCCGCGCGACAAACACCGTGTTGAGCGCATAGAGCAGGGGAACGCCGAACGCCGCAGCAACCCACCAGGAACCGGTCGCATCGCCGGTGGCACTTGTCGTGTCCCAAAGGATCGCCACGGCGCAGGCAAAACCGAGCAGCACCGCGAGGATCGGGCGCAAAGCGAACCGCTCGCCGCCGGTCAGGATCGAGAGCACCAGCGTCATGATCGGCATGGTCGCGATCACGACCAGAAAAACAAAGACTGTCAGGTGCGGTGCGACCGCGCTTTCCAGCGCGAAGGGAGCAAGAAAGCCGAGCACGCCGGTCAAGACGTAAAAGATCAAGAGCTCTCGATCCATGGGCGGCCAGCTCGACCGGACAACGGCGCCGACGGAAAAAAGGGCCGCAAGGCCGAGGGCCGCAACAGAAACAACCACATGCACCGGCACGCCGGAAAGCCCGACCGCCTTGATCGCCGCAATGCGAACCGCCCAAAGCAGGCCGAGGAGGGCCAGCAGCGCGATTTTCATTGTCGTGCCGCCGGCGCGTCTGCTGTCAGCCCTTTGAATCGTCACGCCCGTCTCCTTGCTTTTCGCGGGCTTAGCGGCTCAACATTGGTTGAGGTCAAGCGGAAAATTTGAAGGATGTTCAATGCCGGATCGCACACTTACAATCGGGCAGATGGCCAGCCGCGCAGGCGTGCCTATCTCAACGCTGCACTTTTATGAGCGCCGCGGTTTGAT
>JBCCRB010000488.1:0-1969 GCA_039208465.1 Pseudomonadota bacterium | reverse complement strand
GGTAAAACAAGCCGAGTGCAAGCGCGTCAGCACAGGGCGCGACAGATCCGGATTGCCGATCTCGATGGCATAATGCTCCCGCTGCCCGTCGGGATCGCGAAACACATGCAGACGGCTTACATTGTAGGCTTCAAGCGGCAGGCTCGCCGAGGCGACCGGCGCCAGTTTCGGCGCGGCTGCTTTGTAAGCAAGTGCTTCATCGGCTGTGAGTTGCGTCAGCGGCAAATCACGCAGCACAGAGATTTTGTCGCCGATCTCGAACAGCGCAAAGGCAGGGATCAGCTCCACGGACTTGATAAGGCTCATGCCGGCCTCATGCAGTGTTCTTTCGCCCACGCGCAGCACGTGAAGCGGACCGGCCACGCCCGCTGTTTGATCAAATTTCGGATCCGCCAAACGTTGATACCAGGCAAAATCCGCGCCTTCCGGCGGGCAGATACGCACCGGTCCATCGGCAAGATTAGCGGATGCCGCGACACTCATCACCGCGCGCGCACGCTTGGCGGAAATTACCAGTTCGGGTGTGCCCAGAATTTCTTTCAACGTCGCAAAGCGGGCGGCTGCCACCGTTTCAAGCGGAACGATGAGCGCCTGATAACCGGCGTGGGTCAAAACGCAGGGCAGCCCGAGGGAAAGGTCGCTGCGCACACGGTTCACCCGCTCCGTCTGATCGAGCATGAGTTTTGAACTGGACATATTCGTTCTTCTTTTCGCTTTATGCGCTGCCGGAAAAGGCAACCACTTTGGATCGTTCGGGACTATCTAGGGCAGTCTGCGTTTCCGGCACGGCTTTGCGTTCCAAACGGCAATCAAAAACTATGTCAGAACCAAGATTATAGACCTTTGTCTGCGGCCGCAGCGCTTGGGAGAGCGATGCGATCGGTGAGGTCGACAGGCCCTGTGGTCCCGATCCAATCACCAGCGGCGCAACCGCGAAATGCAGCCGGTCCAAGAGGCCTGCTTCTAAAAACTGCGCGATGGTGATGCCGCCGCCTTCGATGAGGATTTTCCTAAAGCCCATCCTGTCAAGCACGCCGATAATGGCGTGCGGCGCGATCCATCGGCGACGCGCCAGCTTGATTGTCTCGACACCATTTGGGCGCACCTTGTCACAAGCTTGAATGACAATCCGGCGCACGCCATCATCCTGCAAAAGCTTTGCGTCATTGGGTAAACGGCCGTCGGGATCAATCACCACGCGAGCGGGATTGTCGCCCCCGGCCAGTCTGACCGTCAGCTGCGGGCAGTCGCACAGTGCCGTCTTGACCCCGATGACCACGGCATCGGCAATGGCGCGCAGGCGGTGCAAATGCTTCAACCCGTCGGTACCGGAAACGTCTTGGGCGTCGCCTGAGAGTGTCGCAACCCGGCCGTCCAGCGATTGGCCGATCTGCGCAAACACAAGCGGCCGCTCTGTCGGCGCCATCAATGGACCGTAAAGGTCAAGCGCATCGCGCTCTTCGGGCAACCACTCGCTGCAACATGGTTTTGATAAACCAGACTTCACGGTAAGGATCCTTTCCCACACTGTGTCTGTTACGTTTATCGGTCTCATTTTATTCTCTTTCCCTGCAAATTTTTCCCTCAATGCGGCACCGCCAGAATATCCGTATGGCCAATGCGCACAGCAGAGGCGGAAAGCGTCGCACGGCGCTGTTCAAGCCAGTCACCGGCGCCGGCGTGACCGGCTTCTGCCGCTGCCTTGGCAATCCCACCCAGCAATTCATCATGCAGCGCGACGTGTTCGGCGCCCAAAACCCACGGACTATCCGCCGTCGATACGAGAAAACCGTGGCGTTCGAAGATGTGCGCGGCAACATTGGCCGCGTCGGGCCCGGCCGCCGGTCCAAGGCCCTTGTCGGTCAATTGATGCGCATTGAACGAGGCTTTGATCGAGATATCGTCAGCCAAGGCCGGCGACCATGCCATGTCCCCATGAGAGTTGAGCGCGGCAGAGAGCGGCGCGCGC
>JBCCRB010000487.1:0-1971 GCA_039208465.1 Pseudomonadota bacterium | reverse complement strand
GTCTTTATCGCTCTTTGCGGTTCCAACGCCGCGTTTTACTATTTCCTCGGCGCATGGCCGGTAGCGATCTTCATGGTGATCGATGTTTTGCTTCTCTACGTCGCGATCAAGCTGTCCTATCGCGCAGGCCGGCGTTCGGAGGAAGTAACACTGAGCCGGACGGATCTGACGGTGCGCAAAACCGAGCCCAACGGCAAACAGCGTCAACACACATTCAATACGATTTTCGCACGCTTTCACGTGGATCGGGATGATGAATTTGGCATCACACGCATGCAGATCCGCGGCGAAGGCGTGACATCAACGATCGGGTCTTTCCTCAATCCCGATGACAAGGAAAGTTTCGCCTCGGCATTTCAGCAGGCGTTGGCCACGGCGAAACGATAGCCGTCAAGTTTCGGGTGGTTTTGGGGCAGACCGCGTGATCTATGGACAGCGTTGTTGACGCTGCGAGGGCCGAGCCATGACTGCACAAACGATTTTGAAAAACGAGATCGATACTGGCGGTGATTATGCCATCATCGCCGATGTTATCGCTAACATTTCCGAAAACTGGCGTGATCAGCCCTCATTAGAGGAATTGGCAGGCCGGGTCGGCATGGAGCCGACCGCCCTGCAAAAACTCTTCACCCGTTGGTGCGGTCTGTCGCCCAAGGCATTTTTGCAGGCCGTGACCATTGATCATGCACGCGCCATGCTCGCCGCCGATATGCCACTGCTTGATACCGCTTTTGAACTGGGCCTGTCCGGCCCCGGTCGGCTGCATGATTTGTTCGTCACCCATGAGGCGATGAGCCCCGGCGAGATCAAGGCCAAAGGCGATGGTTTGAGCATCCGCTTTGGCTGGCATGTGTCGCCTTTTGGGCTGGCGTTGGTCATGACCACCGAGCGCGGCGTGTGCGGCCTGGCCTTTTGCGATGCGGGTGAAGAAAAGGCCTGCTTTAACGACATGGCTAGCCGTTGGCCGTTCGCGACGTTTACCGAGGATGTCGCCGCGACCATGCCCTACGCCGCGCGTATTTTTTCGCCGGAGAAATGGCGCGATGAGCAACCGCTCCGGATTGTGTTGATTGGCACCGACTTTCAGGTGTCAGTCTGGGAGGCTTTGCTGCGCATTCCGATGGGAAGGGCATTACCCTATTCACACCTGGCCGAAGGCATTGGAAAGCCAAAAGCCGCCCGCGCGGTCGGCGCCGCTGTCGGCGCCAACCCGATCTCCTTCGTCGTGCCATGCCATCGGGCCATGGGCAAATCGGGGGCGTTGACCGGTTACCATTGGGGCCTGACACGCAAACGCGCTATTTTGGGATGGGAAGCCGGGCAATTGGCTGTGCCCGACTGAGCCTAACGAAGACGTCAGTGCGCCTTGCTCATGTCGCCCAGCACACGCTTTTCGGTAACCGTCGTATCGGCATTGAGCCGGTAGACCATCGGCACGCCGGTCGCCAAATTGAGCCCTGTAATCGTTTCTGTGGTCATGTTGTCCAGAACCATCACCAATGACCGCAGCGAATTGCCATGCGCGGCGACCAGCACCGTTTCACCGCGCAACACCCGCGGCAGAATTTCGGTCATGTAATAGGGCCAAACGCGTGCGCCCGTGTCACGCAGGCTTTCGCCCTCATCGCCGGGCGGCGGCGTTGCATAAGAGCGGCGCCAGATATGCACTTGCTCCTCGCCCCATTTGGCGCGCGCATCATCCTTGTTCAGCCCGGCCAGATCACCATAATTGCGCTCATTGAGGGCCTGGTCATGGATCGTCTCCAGGTCCGATTGGCCAACGCCATCGAGAATATGCTGACAGGTTTTCTCTGCGCGCTGAAGGACGGACGTAAAGGCAATGTCAAACTTGAAGCCTTCTTCGTTCAACACGCGGCCTGCTTCGATGGCTTCTTCGACACCCTGTTCGGTAAGGTCGGGGTCTTTCCAGCCCGTAAACAGGTTCAGCTTGTTCCATTCGCTTTGGCCGTG
>JBCCRB010000486.1:0-1992 GCA_039208465.1 Pseudomonadota bacterium | reverse complement strand
GGCGACAGCATGACCGGGTAAAAGAACATGGCCCGCCAAAAGCCACGGCCCGCAATCGACATATTCACCACCAGTGCCGTGGCCAGCGCGACCGCACACAGGACCGGCACCTGGATCGCAACAAAGATCAGCGTGTTGCCCATCGCGGTCCAGAAACTCTGACCGGCATTGGAGCAGGTGTTGGGATTGAAGAAGCTCTCGCAACTAAAGATGTCGGCATAATTCTCCATGCCGACAAACGGCCGCGAAAACAGCGAGATACTCTCCCCGCCTGTCACCGAAACCCAGAAATTTAAGATCATCGGCAAGAATGTGAAAAAGCCGAAAATCAGCATGTTCGGCAGCAGCAGGGCGTAAGGCACCCCGCCGCGCCCCCAGATGCTCTGGGCCAATTCAACGGGAAATCCGAGCAGATCCATCGCAAAACGCGGTGCCTGCGCGATGCTGTAACGGCGCTGGCGCAACAGCCAGATCGTACCGCCCAAAACCCACGCAAGCAGAACGATCGTAACGATGACACCAGTCGGATTCATGCTCAGCCCAATCTTCCACCTATTTCAGGTGGACAAAAAAGGCCGGGAGATAAAAATCCCCGGCCCCTTTATGCGTCAGTAACGCGGCAACTTAGCCGGCAGTCTTGTCGGCGATGTCAGCTTCCATCCGCGTGAAAGCCTCTTCCAGCGTCATATCGCCATTCATCACCTGTGACAGGAACTCCACGGTAGCGTTGTACATGACAAAGCCGAAACGCGAGCCCTGCAGCTGATAGGCTTGCGGGGTCTGCTCAGCCGCCGCAGCAGCGCCAGCAGCAAACAGGTTCAAGCCTTCAGAGACTTTCGGGTCACCACCAAACGCAGTGTAATCAACCCCTTCGGCCTGAATTTTTGAGTGCGCAGGAATGGCGAAGGTCTTGCCGTACCACTCCTTGGCTTGGGCTTCGTCGGCCATCCAGGCAACAAAGCGAGCAGCCGCTTCCTTTACATCATCAGTTTGACCTTGATCGAACGCCACCATACCAGCACCGCCCGGCATCACGCCGCAGCCGGCCGGTCCACAAGGAACCGGGGCAACTGCCCAGTCAAACTTGTCACCGACATTGGACTGCACATTGCCGATGTTCCAGGAACCGGACATGTAGAACGGCACTTCCTCGTTGAAGAACAATTCATTGCCATTTGCATAGCGCGCACCGGAAACCGCCGGCCAGATATCCGGCGGCATCAGGCCCGATTCGTGCCATTCGATCATCTTGGCCGCGAAGGTTTTGAAGCCATCATCGACGATCAATCCGCCAGCGTCATCAAAATAGGCAGCGCCATAGGACATCGCCGGGCCCGCCATGCGGTGGCCGGAGCGGTCCATCACCATGCCTGCATAGGAACCTGAGGCTTCCTGAACGGCAGCGGCAGCTGCGGCCCAATCGTCCCAGGTCGCACCCGGTGCCGGCACATCCACGCCTGCTTCTTCAAACATGGTGCGGTTGATGTAAGGGCCGGTCACGGTCAGCTCTGTGTGGAAGGCATAAATCCCGTCGCGGTCACCCACGCGGTACCATTCCAGAACGGCACCATAGGCTTCTTCCCAGGCATCACCGTCAACAAAAGGCGCCAGGTCGACATAATAGGGGTTCAGGCCACCAAGGTTTGTCACGAACGCCATGTCCGGACCGGTGCCGGCTTCCAACTGGCTCGGCAATTGCTCACGGATCACATTGTAACCAACCTGGTTGAGGTTGATGGTGACGTCGGGCGCTACTTCCTTGTAGCGATCAATGAACTCTTGAAGCGTGCCGACTTTGCCGTCCACGTCCGAGATCATGAAGTTGATTTCAACTGCAGACGCATGCGTCGCAGAAATTGCTGCCATGGATACGGCAGCCGCCATTGCGGCCAAGCCGCGCTTGCTGAAATGCTTACTCACAATTTCCTCCCAAAAAAGCCGCACGTTGCGGCGTTTTTGGGAGGAAATTGTGAGTAAGCATTTCAGCAAGCG
>JBCCRB010000485.1:0-1994 GCA_039208465.1 Pseudomonadota bacterium | reverse complement strand
GCGTCCGGCCGGCATCAACAGATAGCCTTCGCGGTTTAATTCATCGGTGGGGAACGGCCTGCCGCTAACACGCTCGACACCGAGCGAGGCCCATTCGGCGAAGGTAAAGCCCTGGTCAGGGCCTTCAAAGGCGCATGACAGTTCAGCTGGGACAGTGACTTCGAAGCCCCAGTCGCGGCCTGTCTGCCAGCCAAATTTGTCCAGATAGGCGGCGATAGACGCCAAGGTGTCGGGCACCGATGTCCAAATGTTGGGCTTGCGATCGCCGTCAAAATCGACGGCATGTTCCAGATAGGAAGACGGCAAAAATTGTGGCTGGCCAAGCGCGCCGGCCCAGGAGGATTTCATCTGACCTGGGGACGCAAGGCCACGCTCAATCATGACCAAAGCTGCCACCAACTCGTTGCGGAACAAGTCAGGCCTGGTCGACATGTAGGCTTTGGTGCCCAGCACCTCGATGGCGTCATGGGGGATGCGGACGCGGCCGAACCCGCTTTCACGCCCCCAAATGGCAATGATGATATGGGCGGGCACACCATATTTGCGCTCAATGGCGCTGAGCGTACGGGCATGCTCGCGTGCCAATGACCGTCCCGACGATGCGATGGAAGCGACATTGTTTTCATTGAAGTAGCGCACCGGCGCAGAGAACTCGGCCTGGCGGATGCGCTGAGGTGTCCGGTTAGAGCCTGGCTCGACCAATCCGGGGATATCGCGGTTCAGGCTCGCACCGGCGAGCGTGCGATCAAAGGTTGCGCGCGAGACGCCCTTGGCCCGCGCCATCGGCCAGATCGTGTTTTCAAGAAATGCGCGATAATCAGCGTTTGTGGCGGCTGTTTGCGCGGGCAAGGCGCCCGCCAAAATGATGATCAGTGCGGCCAGGAAGCGGTATATCATCTGTCATCCACCTTTCGCGCTGCAGCGCCATTTTAGCCTTTGCCAAGGATCTCTCGCATCTAGAAATCGGTTCTTGACCGCAATGCGGCCGACAGCGTTCCCTCGTCGAGATAATCCAGCTCGCCGCCGACCGGCACGCCATGCGCCAAACGCGTGACCTTGACCGCCAAATTTTCCAACTGGCTGGTAATATAGTGCGCTGTCGATTGGCCTTCGACCGTCGCGTTGACCGCCAGGATCAATTCGGTGACCCCGCCGCTCGCGACCCGGTCAACGAGCGAAGCGATGTTCAGATCATCGGGGCCGATGCCATCAAGCGGCGACAAGGTGCCGCCCAGCACATGATATTTGGCACCCATGTCGGCAGCACGTTCCAGCGCCCAAAGATCGGAGACATCTTCGACGACAATGAGTGTGGCGCCGTCACGTTTCGGGTCAGTGCAGATGGCGCAGGGATCGGACGTATCGACATTGCCGCAGGTCGAGCAGATGCGCACATTGCGCGCCGCATCGTCCAAGGCTGTTGCCAGCGGATCGAGAAGCTGTTCTTTTTTCTTGATCATGTGCAGCGCCGCGCGGCGCGCCGAACGTGGGCCAAGGCCCGGCACTTTTGCCAGGAGCTGGATCAGACGTTCGATTTCCGGACCGGCGATTCGTTTGCTCATGCCTTAGAGTTAGTTCAGCTCGCGCCACAATGGAATCGTCTTGGTGACAAGAAACGGGTGGCAGGTGACAAGGCGCCGCTATAGAGAAACCGCATGTCCGCGCCTCTTCCCTCAAATACAAGCATGACATCGGCCCAATGGCTGATGCTGATCGGCCTGTCGCTGCTTTGGGGCGGGTCGTTCTTTTTTGTCGAGATCATCATCGTCGATCTGCCGCCGCTGACCACTGTCTTCTTCCGGGTGCTGCTGGCGGCGATTGCGCTGCATCTGTTTCTCGCGTTCACGGGCACGAAATTTCCATGGCATGGGAGCGCCTGGATCGTCTTTGCGTTCATGGGATTGACCAATAATGCGATCCCGTTTTCGCTTCTCGTCTATGGCCAGACCGAGCTGGCGTCCGGCGTTGCGGCCATTTTGAACGCTACGACGCCG
>JBCCRB010000484.1:0-1995 GCA_039208465.1 Pseudomonadota bacterium | reverse complement strand
GTTTTTGCGCCGCTCGAAAACTGGCAGAACCGCTTTGCGACTGGCCGATGTGTAACATCCAAAGACCGTCGGCACGCGATCCCGCAACACCAGCTTTGAGGCTTTTTCGTTGTATGTTTTTGGGTCAGATGCGCCATCTTCCACAATCGGCACGATCTCTTTGCCCGCGACGCCGCCGGCGGCGTTGATCTCTTCGATGGCCAGAAGAGTGGCGTCAGACAGTGTCTTTTCCACGATCGACAACCCGCCTGTCAGTGAAAACATCACGCCGACTTCAATTTCACTGCTCGCTTTGGCGGTGCCTGCGTAGATCGATGGTCCGAGTGCGGCTGCTGCCCCGTAGAGTGATGACGATTTAAGGAACTTTCTGCGGTTCATGCTCATGGCATTCTCCCTTAGGTCAGGCCGCAAGACGCAGCCGTTTAGAGGTTTTGATTGTGATGATCGCTGGGTTTCGCCGACAGACATTGAGACATCGATGAAGACGGGACTACGGCATAGCCAAAGGCCGCCAGATCAACGTTAACCTAATCGATATTTGTCTTAGCGAAGTGGTAGGTGGGAAAGGCTCTGTTGCATTTCCCTTTTGCGTCTATCCGCCCAGGTGTTTGGCCCGGATGAAGGGTACGCTGTCCAGTGTCGGTTAAGCGCCGTTGATTAACCGGTGGTTAAATTATGGAGCGTTTGTACGCCCTGACAATAGGTCATGTGCATAAATGACCGCGTCGGCCATCTCTTCTATGGAAATTCGCTTGGTCATGGCCTGCGCACGGATTATTTTATAGGCATCTTCTTCGGTGATTGCCTGTGTTTCCATCAAAATTGCTTTGGCTTTGGCGATCTTTTTCTGGCCTTCTATGCGCGACTCAAGCCGCCGGATGCGACTCACCAAGGCTTTGTTTGTCAGCGAGGCATTCCGCGCCACGACCACATTCGTCAGAATGCCAAAGGGCCGAACCGGCTTTGAAATGACGGCCAACGCATCGAGATCCAGCATCAATTCCAGCATCGCGGGATTTTCATAATCGGCTAGCGCAATCACGTCTGGCCTGCGTGCGCCCGCACGCCGGAGCGTTGATTTCAACTGTTTGTGGTGGTCATGGCCAATGGCGGCGACAAGAATGTCGGTGGCCTGCGGCAAATCCCGCGGGATCGGCCAAGCTGCCTCTATGCGGCAGCCAATGCGCTCAAACTGTTGCATGACCAGCCGGCTGTCGGGGTCGGGCGGATGTGCCACCACCACAAACAGATCACGAAGCGATTTGAGCTGAAAATGCGCCATGTCACTGGTGTATCAAATCATGCACCACCCACGAAACGGCTCCAGCCGCTCGCTTCAGGCTCGACCTTATAGGGATCTGGCCGAACAGTTGATTTATGATCATAGACAATCTCAAACGCACCCGATGGAAGAACACGACCAATGCGCGGCGTCAGAAACGTGTGTTGGGTGGTGCGATCTATGCGGACTTTGCCTTGCGGAGCGTCGAATTCGACCAGCGGAAGGCTTTGCAAAATGGCATCCGGGCCGCCCAGTTTCAGCGCTTCGGCAAAGAGATGCACTTGGAAATAGGCCGCTTCCGTGCAGGCCGATATTGGGGCATGGGCGCCAAAGGCCGATCGATACGCCGTCACAAAGCGTTGGTTTGCGGCGCGCGGCAGCGATGAAAAGTAGGGCGCACAGGTATAGTGCCCTTCTGCGGCCCCGACGCCCATTTCCACGATTTCCGGCTCACCGGTTGTGAGGCTCATAATGGGGCTTTTTCCCCGCGTTTTGCCTTTCTCAGCGTATCTTTGGTAGAGTTTAATGGCACCTTCGCCAACGACCGTTGAAAAGATGACATCCGGCTCAAGTTTGTTGATTTCATCAATGATCTGATCAATGTCATCGTCGCTGGGGTTGAGCGAAATATAGCGCTCTTCCAGAACAGAACATCCTCGTGCCACGAGGAGATCACGCATAATCCGGTTGGATTCGTAGGGGAAAACATAATT
>JBCCRB010000483.1:0-1998 GCA_039208465.1 Pseudomonadota bacterium | reverse complement strand
TATCTGGCGAAAAACGTCGTCGCCGCCGGCATGGCGAAGCGCTGCACTATTCAGCTTTCATACGCCATTGGCGTTGCCCAACCGCTGTCGATCTATGTGGATACGCATGGCACCGGCAGCGTCGATGAAAGTCTTATCGAAGATGCTATTCGCCAAACCGTCGATCTGTCGCCGTCCGGTATCCGGCGCCATCTGAATTTGAACCGACCAATCTATGCCAAGACCGCCGCCTATGGGCATTTCGGCCGCAAGGCCGGTCGCGATGGCTCCTTCTCCTGGGAAAAGACAGACTTGGTCAAACCGCTGAAGCAAGCGGTCAAGGCCGCGGCCTGACCGATCACAGATCATGACCGGCGAGCATCCAACGCGCATGAGCGAGGCGTTTTGGGGCCGCCGGCGCGGCAAGGCCCTCAAGCCCGCGCAAGCGCAAGCCTTGGCGCGAGCAGAGCAGCAATATTTTCTCGATCTGGCGCAGCCTGCACCGCTCGAACTGGCCGCGCTTTTCGACCATCAGCCAACCGCACTTCATTTGGAAATCGGGTTCGGCGGCGGCGAGCATCTGCTTGCCCATGCCGTCCGCAGGAAGGATGCCGGCTTCATCGGCGTCGAACCCTTCGTCAATTCGATGGCCAAAATGGCCGCCGCGATGGAAGAGGTCAGGGCCGAGAACATTCGCCTTTTTGGCGATGACGCGACGCTCTTGCTCGACTGGTTGCCCGACGCCAGCCTGGATGGGATTGATTTGCTTTATCCAGACCCGTGGCCGAAAACCCGGCATTGGAAAAGACGGTTTATCAATGACAAGAACCTCGACCGCTTCGCGCGGGTTTTAAAACCCGGCGCGCTACTTCGGTTTGCCTCCGACATTGACACCTACATCAATTGGACCTTGCAGCATGTGCTGGTGCGCAATGATTTTGCCTGGCGTGTCATCGATGCGGGGTCATGGCGCGTGCCCTATCCGCATTGGGTGCGCACCCGCTATGAAGCCAAGGCAATCCGCGACGGCCGGACACCCTGTTACCTGACGTTCGAACGGTTGTGATCCGATCAAACACCACATGCTCTCACCATCGATAGCCACTTGCGCATCAAACGCGGAAGGCGTATACGCCGCTCAACAATCAAATCTCTTTTAAAGAGTGGGCCGCACCGGACCCGCTCTTTTTTATTGGCGGAGGCCAACCGGACAGATGAGCGTGGAATTGCGCGCACCGATCACAGACGATGAGCCGCGTATCGTGACCGAGAGCGGGGTTGATGCGCGCGTGGCGACAATCATCGAGCCGGTCCTCAATTCCGAGGGATTTCGTCTTGTGCGGGTACGCCTGTCCGGGATGAATGGGCTAACGCTGCAGATCATGGCTGAGCGCGCCGATGGCACCATGACGGTGGAGGATTGCGAACAGGTCAGCCGGATGATTTCGCCGCTGCTTGATGTCGAAGATCCGATCGAAAAGGCGTATCATCTGGAACTGTCATCGCCCGGCATCGACCGCCCACTGGTCCGCAAATCAGATTTTGCCAAATGGCGCGGGCATGTCTGCAAGCTGGAAACCTCGGTCATGGTCAATGGCCGCAAGCGCTTCCGCGGCACGATCACCGACGTCTCGCCAGAAACCGTCACCCTTTTTCGGGATCAACCGGCGATCGGCGAAGAAAATGAACACACGATACCTTTTGAAGCGATTATCGACGCCAGGCTCATCCTCACCGATGATCTGATCCGGGCATCGCTAAAAGCAGACAAGGCGGCACGCGCCGCGCGCGGGGAAACCAGCGCCGGTGAAACGCCGCCCGACGAATACACGAATTAGAACAAAAAGCCTGAACCCCGGAAGGAGTATAAAATGGCTGTCAGTGCAAACAAGCTCGAGCTGATCCAAATCGCAGACGCGGTCGCGCGTGAAAAACTCCAGTGCTCAAGACTGTCGTGATAGTGTCGGCTTTCAAAGGAACATATCCAGCTTCAGAGAAAAGACGGGTAGATGCTGATAT
>JBCCRB010000482.1:0-2011 GCA_039208465.1 Pseudomonadota bacterium | reverse complement strand
GCAGTTTGGAGGGACATATGCTATCAGCGTTCAAGGCAAGACTGGCCAGCGCCGTTTTTCTGGCCCTGGCAATCTCCGCACCCATTTCACCCGTGCAAGCAGACGAAAACGCTGCGCGTGCTGTGATTACCCAGCAATTGGAAAGTTTTCTCGCTGGCGATTTCACCACCGCCTACTCCTACGCTTCCCCGGATATCAAGCGCCTCTTCCCGACCATAGACCGGTTCATGTCGATGGTTCAGTCGGGCTATCTGCCAGTGCTGCGCCCAAACAATTATGCCTTTGGACGATCTGAACAGGCCGCCGATGGCCGAATTCTGCAGGAAGTGACCATCCGCGCGCCCGACGGCAGCGACTGGACAGCGCTTTACTTCATGGAATTGCAGGAAGATGGCACCTGGAAAGTGGATGGCGTCAATCTGCGCCAAGGCGCTGCTGGCCTGACCTAACTGCCGAGCGGCGAAAGGTCACCGCGCTCCCACGCCGCTTCTGTTTCCTCGGCAAAATCTGCAAATCGGCCCACTTCGATTGCCCCGCGTATTTGCGCCATAAGATGCTGATAATAATAAATATTATGCCAACTGAGCAGCATCTGCCCCAGCATCTCATTGGACCGGATCAGATGATGAAGATAGGCGCGCGAATAATCCCGCGACGCCGGGCAATCCAAAGCCTCATCCAAAGGACGGTGATCCTCGGCGTGCCTGGCATTCTTCAGGTTGACGCGCCCACGCGTGGTGAAGGCCAAGCCATGGCGCCCTGAGCGGGTCGGCATCACACAATCGAACTGGTCAACGCCGCGCGCCACCGAGCGCAGCAAATCCTGCGGCGTTCCAACGCCCATCAAATAGCGCGGTTTGCCAGCCGGCAACAACGGACATACCACATCCAGCATGGCCAGCATGACCTCCTGCGGTTCACCAACCGCAAGGCCGCCAATCGAATAACCGGGCAAGTCAAGCGCGTTGAGCGCCTGGGCCGATTGTTCCCTAAGGGCAACATCATCGCCACCCTGAACGATGCCATACATCGCTTTGCCATCCTGCGTCCCAAAGGCTTTCCAAGAACGCTCCGCCCAGCGCAGCGACAATTCCATCGCTGCCTTCATCGCATCAGGCTCGGCCGGCAGTGACACGCATTCATCCAATTGCATTTGGATATCAGCCCCCAGCAGTGTTTGGATCTCGATGGATCGTTCCGGCGACATAAAGTGCGTCGACCCATCGATATGGCTTTTGAACGTCACACCGGCCTCATCCATTTTGCGAAGACCCGCAAGCGACATGACTTGGAAGCCGCCACTATCGGTCAGGATAGGTCCTTTCCACCCGATAAAATGATGCAAACCGCCCAGACGCTGCACGCGTTCGGCGCCGGGGCGCAGCATCAGATGGTAGGTGTTGCCCAGGATGATATCAGCGCCGGCCTGTTTGACCTGGTCGAGATAGAGGCCCTTTACCGTCCCAACGGTACCTACGGGCATAAAAGCCGGCGTCTGGATTGAGCCACGTCCTGTGCGGATTTCACCGCGCCGCGCGCGCCCGTCCGTCGTTTTAAGCGAAAAGCTGAACGGCTCGGTCATGGCGCCTTCCGTGACAAGAGGCTCGCATCGCCATAGGAGTAAAAACGGTAGTCTGATTTGATCGCATGGTCGTAAGCGGCGCGCATTTCATCCATTCCAGCAAAGGCCGAGACCAACATCATCAATGTTGACCGTGGCAAATGGAAATTGGTCATCAACATGTCCGGGCATTTGAACCGGTAGCCCGGCGTGATGAAAATGTCGGTTGAGCCAGCCCAGCCTGTCACCATGCCATCGTTTGACGCCGCTGTCTCGAGCAAGCGCAAGGATGTCGTACCAACCGCGACAACCCGACCGCCACGCTCCTTGGTCTGATTGATCAAATTAGCCGTTTCTGCAGTGATCTGGCCGATTTCCGCATGCATGATATGGTCACGCGTATCATCTACCTTCACAGGCAAAAATGTACCGGCGCCGACATGCAGGGTG
>JBCCRB010000481.1:0-2021 GCA_039208465.1 Pseudomonadota bacterium | reverse complement strand
GGTGTTTTCGCCTCGCGCACACAGGCGACGAAAGCGGCGATTTCATTGGCATAGGCTTCGGCGTAGCGTTCCATGAAGAATTCCAGCAAAGGCGCGCGGGCATAGCCGGTCGATGTTGCGATCTCCAGCGACGTCTCGCGCTGATTGTCGATGGTCAGCGCGCCCTTTGAGCCGAGCACATCGATGCGCTGATCATAGCCATAGGCGGCGCGGCGGCTGTTGGTGATCACGCATTGCTTGCCGCTGGCGGTTGTCAACGTTGCCGTTGCCGTGTCGACATCACCGGCGTCACCGATCGCCGGGTCGACCTGCACTGATCCGGTCGCGGACACGCTCACCGGGTCCTCGCCGAGCAGAAACCGCGCCATGTCAAAATCATGGATCATCATGTCCCGGAAAATGCCGCCGGATACTTTGATGTAATCGATCGGGGGCGGCGCGGGATCACGCGAGGTGATCTGCACCAGTTCAACCGCGCCGATCTGTCCGTCAGCGATGGCCTGTCTTGCCGATGCAAAATGCGGATCAAAGCGCCGATTGAACCCGACCATCAGCGTTGCGCCGGTCTTTTCAACGACCGTGAGACATTGCTTGACCCGTGCCGCATCCAGATCGATCGGTTTTTCGCAGAAGATTGCTTTTCCAGCGCGGGCAAATTGCTCGATCAGATCTGCATGTGTCGGTGTTGGCGTGCAGATGATCACGCCATCAATTTGCGTGTCTTCTTCGATGGCATCGACCGTGGAGACCGGGCTGCTGTACTGGCTGGCAAGCGCCTCTGCCGACGCGGGCAGCGCGTCGGCAATGGCCGCGATCTCAGCGTGCGGGTCTGCTGCGACCGCCCTTGCATGGGCTTTTCCGATGCGCCCGGCACCGAGAATTGCGAGGCGAAGGGTCATGGGTCAAACGGTTCCACCGAGCGAATCTTCAAGCGCCACCATCTCCTGCCCACCGGCCATCATGTCCTGAAGCTCGTCGGGGGTGATCTGGCCCCTTTGCGCGGTGCCCAGCGTCTTACCGCGGTTCAGAACCGTGAAGCGGTCACCGACGGCAAGTGCATGGCGCACATTGTGGGTGATGAAAACAACCGCAATGTCTTGCTTGCGCACCTTGTCGATCGTTGCCAGCACGTTGGCCGTTTGGCGCACGCCGAGCGCCGATGTCGGTTCGTCCAGGATCAGTACTTTTGCCCCGAAATGTACGGCACGAGAAATCGCGACCGTTTGCCGCTCACCGCCCGACAAGGTTCCCACCGCCTGGTCTGGCCCGCGCAGGTTAATGCCCATTTTGCGCATTTGCTCCATGGTGACGGCATTGGCCTTCTCATGGTCAAAAAACTTCATGCCGAGTACCGATTTTGTCGGTTCATTGCCCATGAAGAAATTGCGCGTCACCGACATGAGCGGGATCATCGCCAAATGCTGGTGCACGGTTGCGATCCCGGCATCCATCGCGTCGCGCGGTGTGCCGAAACTCATCGGTTTGCCTTCGAACAGGATTTCGCCTGCTGTTGGTTTGTGGACGCCTGACATGGTTTTGATGAAGGTCGATTTGCCGGCGCCATTATCGCCCAAAAGGCAATGGCATTCACCCGGATAGACATCGACCGATACACCGGCCAGCGCGATCACCGAGCCGAAATGCTTCTCGATGTTTTTCATCTGAATGATAGGGGCGTGGGTGGTTCGCGTGTTCATATCAGCGCTCCCCCGTAATCATGCGGCGAATATAGGTGTTCAAGATCACCGCAAAGAGCAGGATGATGCCGAGGAAGACGCGGAACAGCGAGCTTTCCACACCGGCAAAGAACAGGCCCTGTTGCACGACGCCAAAGATTAAGGCGCCGAGCGCCGCACCGATGACCGAGCCATAACCGCCCGTCAGCAGCGCGCCGCCGATCACCACGGCGATGATGGCCTCGAACTCTTTCAAAAGGCCGCGGTCAGCACCGGCGGAGCCAAACTCCATGACCTGGCAGGTGGCGAAGACGGTCGCGCAAAAGGCGGTGAAGACGAACATGG
>JBCCRB010000480.1:0-2044 GCA_039208465.1 Pseudomonadota bacterium | reverse complement strand
CGGGTCGACAGTGTCGGTATCTGTGGCTCCGATATGCATGCCTATCTTGGCCATGATGAAAGACGGCCGGCGCCCCTGATCCTCGGCCATGAAGTGGCCGGCACGGTGGTTGAGACAGGTCAGCGGGTAACGGTCAATCCGCTCGTGACCTGCGGGACATGTCGTTATTGCCTGGATGGGCGCGATAATCTGTGCACGCGCCGGCAGATCATTTCAATGCCGCCGCGTGAGGGCGGATTTGCCCAGTTCCTGACGATGCCGGAACGCAATCTCGTGCCGGTGCCAGACGATGTGCCGTCTGACATGGCCGCGTTGGCAGAACCGATTGCCTGCGGATGGCACGGTGCCCGCATGGCAGAAACAGTTGTTGGCAAGCCCGAAAAGGCGTTGGTTATCGGTGGTGGGGCGATTGGTGTTGGTGCCGCGCTCAGCCTTGTTGCAAGTGGGTGTGCGCAGGTGATGATTGTTGAACCGAATGCTGATCGGCGCCGGTTTCTGGGCGCGCAAGCCGGACTTGCGTCCTGCGCGCCGGATCAAGTTGGCGATGATGCGCTTTACGATTTGGTCGTTGATGCGGTGGGAATCGAAGCGAGCCGGGCGCAGGCTTCACATGCTGTGCGCCCCGGTGGCGTGATCATCCATATCGGTCTTGGCTCGGCTCAGGGCGGCCTCGATGTGCGACGGATGACGCTGCAAGAGATCACCTTCATCGGCACCTACACCTATACGATGAAAGATTTCCGCAACACGGCTGAAGCGATGTTCGACGGCCGGATGGGCGCTTTGGATTGGGCAGAACAACGCCCCTTGTCTGAAGGCGCGCGGGCATTTGCCGATTTAAAAGCGGGGCTCGTGAGCGCTCCGAAAATCATTCTCAAACCTTGAAGACAGGAGACAGCAATGTCTGAAACACCTCACCTGCTTGTCCATGAACACGCTGACAATGTCGGTGTGGTTGTCGTGGAAGGGCTGACCGCTGGCACGGATATGTTGTGCTGCGTCACGCATGACAATTCTACGTTTCGGCTGACAGCCGGTGCTGATGTGCCGATCGGCCACAAGATAGCGCTCAAAGATCTCAAGGAAGGTGACACGGCGATCAAATATGGCGAGGATATTGGCAAGATCATCGCCGATATTCCCAAGGGCGCCCATCTTCACACCCATAATTGCAAAACCAAGCGCTGGTAAGGATCAGTCCCATGGCATCGAAATACGCAAACATGACCTTCAAGGGGTTTCGGCGTGAAAACGGACGCGTTGGTGTTCGCAATCAGGTTTTGATTCTGCCGGTTGATGACATTTCCAATGCGGCCTGCGAGGCTGTCGCCAACAATGTCAAAGGCACTTTGGCCATACCACATGCCTATGGGCGGTTGCAGTTTGGCGAAGATTTGGAACTTCATTTTCGCACGATGATCGGCACCGGCGCCAATCCGAACGTGGCCGCTGTGGTGGTCATTGGCATTGAGCCGGGATGGACCAAACGGATTGCAGACGGCATTCGCGAAACCGGCAAGCCGGTTGCTGAGTTCTCTATTGAACAGAAGGGTGATTTTGAGACGATCCGCGCGGCCAGCTGGGCCGCCAAAGAGTTTGTTCATCTGACCTCTGAATATCAGCGTGAAGAATGCAGCGTTTCGGAACTATGGGTCTCGACCAAATGCGGTGAGAGCGACACGACGACCGGCCTTGGTTCATGTCCAACGGTCGGCAACATGTATGACAAGCTGTTGCCTGAAGGGATCACCGGCTTTTTTGGCGAGACGTCCGAGATCACCGGTGCGGAGCACATCTGCCAAAAGCGTGCGATCAATGAGGAAGTCGGCGAGCGTTGGTACAAGATGTGGAAGGCCTATCAGGATGAAGTAATCTTTGCGCACCAGACCGATGATCTGTCTGACAGCCAGCCGACGAAGGGCAACATTGAAGGTGGTTTGACAACCATCGAAGAAAAAGCGTTGGGCAATCTGGAGAAGATCGGCCGGACCTCGCAATATATCGACATCCTTGAACCGGCCGAGCAACCGAATTCCGGCAATGG
>JBCCRB010000479.1:0-2071 GCA_039208465.1 Pseudomonadota bacterium | reverse complement strand
CGGATCAGGGCAGGTTGAACGGATCAAGACCGATTGCGAACTTCATGACGCTGAACTCGTCATTGTCGACGGCGCGCTCACCCCCATCCAGCAGCGCAATCTTGAAGATAAGTTCAAGCGCAAGGTTATCGACCGCACAGGCTTGATCCTGGAGATTTTCGGCGAGCGCGCGGCGACTGCAGAAGGTCGCTTGCAGGTCGAACTTGCGCATCTTGATTATCAGCAAAGTCGGCTTGTGCGCAGTTGGACACACCTTGAACGCCAGCGCGGTGGGTTCGGTTTTCTTGGCGGTCCTGGTGAGACCCAGATCGAAGCAGATAGGCGCATGATCCGTCAGCGTATGTCGCGTTTGCGGCGTGAGCTGGAGCAAGTCCGCAAGACGCGCACGCTGCATCGAGAGCGCCGGGGAAGGGCGCCCTGGCCGGTGATCGCACTGGTTGGGTATACCAATGCGGGAAAATCAACGCTGTTTAATCGCCTGACCGGGTCAGACGTAATGGCTGAGGATATGCTCTTTGCAACGCTAGATCCCACGATGCGAGCGATCAGTCTGCCGGGTGTTGAAAAAGCAATCCTGTCGGACACGGTCGGGTTTATCTCGGATCTGCCAACGCAATTGGTCGCGGCGTTTCGGGCAACCTTGGAGGAAGTGACCGGTGCAGACATCATCTGCCATGTGCGCGATATGGCAGGCGAGGCGCATGCGGCTCAGAAAAAGCAGGTTCTCGACGTCTTGAGCGATCTTGATGTGGTGGACAGCGATACAGGTGAAAGCGATATTCCAATTCTGGAAGTCTGGAACAAAGCAGACTTGATTGAGCCTGATCGCCTCGCTGAATTGCGAGACGCAGCGCAAAACACGGGCGCGGTGCTTATTTCTGCAGCCCAGGGTACCGGCATTGACGCGTTTGCCGATCGTATCGCCCAGATGCTGACAGCATCCGCTTGTGAACTGACAATAACGCTTCCGGTCAGCGATGGCCGGCGATTGGCATGGTTGCACGCGCATGGTGATGTGCGAAGCGAGAAGGATGCGGGGGAAGGCGAGCGTGGCCCTGAACGAGAGCTGGTAGTGCGCCTGAACCCTAAAGAATTGGGGCAGTACGAGGCTCTTTAATCGTTTGTTTTGCCCGCTTTTTCGTCTGCTTTAACGGCTTGCCAGAGCTTTTCCATCTCATCGAGCGAGAGTGCGGAAAAACCGCCATCAGCGAGGGTCTCCATTCCTCGGAACCGGCGTTCAAACTTGGAATTGGCAGCGCGCAAGGCTTCTTCTGCATCAATACCGTGAGCGCGGACGAAGTTTACCGCTGCAAACAAGAGGTCACCGGCCTCCTCGACTTTCTCACTTTCCGAGGTTGCTGCGTTAAGCTCGTCGGTTTCCTCGATTATCTTGGCTTCAGACCCCGTGGGATCTGGCCAGTCAAAGCCTGTTCGCGCAGCGCGCTTCTGTAGTTTTTGTGCCCGCATCAAAGCTGGCAAGGCCAGCGCGACTCCATCCAGCGCGCTTTGCATGCCCTTATTATCACGCTCGGCAGCTTTGAGCGCTTCCCAGCGCGTCTCCTCCATGGTTCCGCCTTCAGAACCGAAAATATGAGGATGGCGCGCTTCCATCTTGTCAGAGATTGAATTGGCAACATCATCAAAGGTGAACGTGCGTTCTTCTTCTGCCATGCGCGGCCCGACAAGGGCGGACCATGAAATCAGCGCGCCTGTTTTGCCGGCCTGCAGATCCATGATCTGATGCAGATCGAGCGGCGCATCCGCCGTTTCCGCCGCCATGTCGGCGGCCTGCCCACCAACCATGCCACGCACACCTGCCGCATTGGCCAATGACATCACAAGATTCAGCTTGGCACGCGGACCACATTCGGCTTGCACCAGTAGTTCAAATGCCAGCGCCTGCAGCCCATCACCGGCCAAAACAGCCGTCGCTTCATCCCATTTGCGGTGCACCGTGGGCTGACCGCGACGCAGGGCATCATCATCCATACACGGCAGATCATCGTGAACGAGCGAATAGGCGTGGATACATTCAATCGCGGCTGCCGCACCGGCCGCTGCCACCGGGTTG
>JBCCRB010000478.1:0-2130 GCA_039208465.1 Pseudomonadota bacterium | reverse complement strand
CGCATGTGGCCACTGTTTCTGTGGGTAGTTTGACAAAAACTCGGCCAACGCCACTTGCGTCATCACGCAGTGAAGATACGCTTCAAATTCTACCAGCTGACGAGTGCGTCAATGTCTGTGCTGTTGCGCGTCAATCAAATCACCAAGGTTTTCGGAACCTTGAAAGCCAATGACAATGTCGATCTCGACGTCTTGTCCGGCGAAATTCACGCACTTTTAGGTGAAAATGGCGCGGGCAAATCGACCCTGGTGAAGATGCTGTTCGGCAGCTTGCAGCCCGATGGCGGTCAAATTTTCTGGCGCGAAAAACCAGTCTCCATACCCAACCCGTCCGCGGCTCGGGCGCTCGGCGTCGGCATGGTGCATCAGCATTTTTCCTTGTTTGATTCCCTGACCGTTGCGGAAAATATCGCGCTTGCGCTCGATGCGATGGAATCGCTGCGCGATATTGCCAAACAGGCCCGCGAGCTTGGTGAGGCCTACGGCTTGGAATTACGCCCCGACGCATTGGTCGGTGATTTGTCTGTTGGTGAACGCCAACGCGTTGAGATCATCCGCTGCCTTTTGCAAAAACCGGAACTGATCATCCTTGATGAACCAACGTCCGTGCTGACACCGCAAGAAGCTGATCGCCTGTTCGAAACGCTCCGCCAACTCCAGTCCGAGGGCAAGGCGATCCTTTATATTTCCCATCGCCTCGATGAAGTGAAAGAATTGTGCGATCGCGCCACGGTTCTCCGCCATGGCAAGGTGGTCGCGAGCTGCGATCCGCGCAAAGAGACCGCGCAATCGCTGGCGGCCATGATGGTCGGTAGCGATGTCGCCGATGTGCGCAAGGCGACGGGTGAGGCGACATCTGATGCTGAAAAACAAATCGTCTTTGCCGTGCACGGCTTATCGCAAAAGCCGCTCGGACCCTTTTCGGTTGCCTTGAAAAACATCGACATCAAACTGCGCGCCGGTGAGGTCCTCGGCATCGCCGGGGTCGCAGGCAATGGCCAATCGGAACTGTTTGATGCGCTGTCCGGCGAAGAAGTTCAGGCAAATCCGGCTGTCATCGAGATCGCAGGAAAGCCTGCCGGCAATCTGGGGCCGAATGGACGCCGCAAACTGGGCGCCGCTTTCGCGCCAGAAGAACGCATGGGCCACGCCGCCGTGGGGAGCATGCGCCTGAGCGAAAATGTGCTTCTAAGTCGGCATGTTTCCGATGCTTCCGCTTACAAATCGGGCGGAATTTTGCGCTTCATACAGCCATCTGCGCTCAAGCGAACACTCGGCCGCGTTGTTGAAGCGATGGATGTGCGCAAATCCGGCGATGATCCAAGCGCGGCAACATTGTCCGGCGGCAATCTGCAAAAACTGGTGCTCGGGCGCGAGTTTGATCGCAAGCCGCGGGTGTTGATTTTCAACCAGCCCACATGGGGTGTTGATGCCGGCGCGGCGGCCCGTATCCGCCAAACGATCATTGACGCAACGGCTGAGGGGTCGGCTGCACTGATCATCAGCCAGGATCTAGATGAGCTTTTCGCAATCAGCGACAAAATCGCCGTTATGCATGATGGACATCTGAGCCGGCCGCTTGATGCAGCGACCACAACACGCAATCAGATCGGATTGCTCATGGGCGGGGCTGAACCGGGCCAGATCGGGGAGGCGGCATGATAAGGCTGTCCCTGGAACGCCGTCAGACACGCATACCGATGCTCGGCGCACTGTCCCCTTTGCTGGCGCTGGCAATCACGCTGGTTATCGGTGCGGCCATGTTCGCCGCGCTCGGCAAACCGCCACTTGAGGCGCTTTATGTCTATTTCATCGAACCGCTGACAGAAGTCTGGTCGGTCCATGAGTTGCTGGTCAAAGCCGCCCCATTGATCCTGATCGCCGTCGGCTTGGCGGTTTGTTTTTCCTCCAACAATTGGAATATCGGCGCTGAAGGCCAGTTCATCATGGGCGCAGTAGCGGGCTCGATCCTGCCGGTCCTTTTGCCGGATTTGCGCGGCCCATTCATCTTACCGCTGATGCTGCTGATGGGGATTGCCGGCGGTGCCGCGTACGCGGCGATAACCGCATTGCTCAACGCCCCTTTTCACACCAATGAAAACCACACCAACCTGATGCTGGTTTACGTGG
>JBCCRB010000477.1:0-2142 GCA_039208465.1 Pseudomonadota bacterium | reverse complement strand
TCGTTTGGCAGTTCATCGAGAAAGCGCGAGGGGATCGTTGATTGCCACAGGCCGTGGATGCGCCGGTTGGACACAAACCAGATGTGGCAATGGCGTTTTGCGCGCGTGATGCCAACATAGGCAAGCCGCCGCTCTTCTTCCAAGCCGGATTTACCGCCTTCATCGAGGGAGCGTTGATGCGGGAAAAGGCCTTCCTCCCAGCCGGGCAGAAAGACCGTGCCGAATTCCAGGCCCTTTGCAGCGTGCAGGGTCATGATGGAAACGGCGTCAAGGTCTTCGTTCTGTTCGGCATCCATGACGAGCGAGACATGTTCGAGGAATGAGCGCATCGATTCAAACTCATCCATGGAACGGATCAGTTCTTTCAAATTCTCTAGACGTCCCGGTGCTTCGGCAGACCGGTCCGCCTTCCACATATCGGTGTAGCCGCTTTCTTCCAGGATCGTCTCGGCAAGCTCGGAATGTGGAGTCTTTTCAAGCAGTTCTTGCCATCGCCTGAAGTTTTCGACGACCTCGCGCAGCGCGGCGCGGGGCTTTGGTTTGAGTTCTTCGCCATCGACAATTTCACCAGCGGCGGCAAGCATCGGGATGTTCTTGCGGCGTGCATAGTCGTGGACCAGCCGCACGGAGGCATCACCAAGCCCGCGCTTGGGGGTGTTGACGATCCGCTCAAAGGCCAGATCATCGGCCGGCTGACAGACGACCCGGAAATAGGCCATGGCATCGCGGATCTCCATGCGCTCGTAAAAGCGCGGCCCCCCGATGACGCGGTAGTTCAGGCCAAGCGTGACAAATCGGTCTTCAAATTCACGCATCTGGAAGGACGCGCGCACCAGAATGGCCATATCGTTTAGGTTGTGGCCGTCGCGCTGATAGGTTTCAATTTCCTCGCCGACGGCGCGGGCTTCTTCTTCTGAGTCCCAGGCCGCATGCACCTTGACCTTCGGATCTTCGGGATCTGCGGCGTCGGTGAAAAGCGTTTTGCCCAGCCGGTCTTCATTGTGGCTGATCAGATGGGACGCAGCGCCCAGAATATGCGCAGTCGAGCGGTAATTGCGTTCGAGGCGGATGACGGCCGCGTTGCGGAAGTCCTTTTCGAACCGCAGGATGTTGTCGACTTCCGCACCGCGCCATCCGTAAATCGACTGGTCGTCATCACCAACACAGCAGATGTTGGCCGTCTCTGAGCCTTCACGCGGCTGGGCGAGAAGGCGCAACCACATATATTGGGCCGTGTTGGTGTCCTGATACTCGTCTACAAGGATGTATTTGAACTTGGCGTGATATTCGGCCAGCACATCGGCATGGGTGCGTAACATGCGGATCGGGTGCATCAGGAGATCGCCGAAATCGCAGGCATTCAGCGTTTTCAAGCGGTCCTGATAGGTGCGGTAAAGTTCACGGCCCTTTCCGTTCGCAAAGGCGCGCGCATCGCCTTCCGGCACATCATCGGGTGCCCAGCCGCGGTTCTTCCAACTGTCGAGCATGTTGGCGAAGGTGCGTGCCGGCCAGCGTTTGTCATCAATGCCTTCGGCCTGAATGATTTGCTTTATGAGCCGGATCTGGTCATCGGTGTCCAGGATTGAAAAATCCGATTTCAGGCCCACCAGTTCGGCGTGCTTGCGTAGCATTTTCACGCCGATGGAGTGGAACGTGCCAAGCCAGGGCATGCCTTCAACGGCACCGCCGACGAGCAGGGCGATCCGCTCTTTCATTTCGCGCGCTGCCTTGTTGGTGAAGGTCACAGCGAGGATCTGCGATGGCCAGGCCAGGCCTTGCGCGAGAATATGCGCAATGCGGGTCGTTAAAACGCGGGTCTTGCCGGTGCCGGCACCCGCCAACACCAGGACCGCGCCATCGGTTGTTTCGACGGCGCGGCGCTGTTCGTCATTCAACCCCTGCAGATAATCGGGTGCTTTGCGGGCACCGAGTGCGTGGGCGGCCAAGCCGCTGGCACCGCCATTTGCAGGCGGGTTTTGCGGTGGGCCGGGATCGAACGGAATGTCGTCGAACGGATTGCTCATGGAACTCTGATTCGTTTGCAGTCAAAGTAGAATATAATGCGAACACGCCGTGAAGCGAGCAATGGCTTAACGAACTATAAACTGGGCCAATGCAAAATAGCGCAATGGCAAAGTTTTT
>JBCCRB010000476.1:0-2155 GCA_039208465.1 Pseudomonadota bacterium | reverse complement strand
AGGGCAAGCTGCTGGAAACATGGATGGGCAAGCGCGCCTTGGCTGAAAGCCACCGGATCAGTTACTTTGAGGGATTGATCACGAAGGCTGCGGGCCTGTCGACAGAATCCGCCTTGCTCACGTTGGAGTATTTCAGGCGGTATCAGTTCGACAATCAAAAGGCTTATTACCAAAGGCGGTCACGAGAACACGACATTTCCGCCAAAAGGACTGTGGCGATTGGGGCGGTTGGCGCTGGGGTCGCAACGCTGGCCGGTGCCTCGGGTGTGGTGACGGCCGGACAAGAAACATGGCTTGGCGCGTTCACGATCTTTGGCTCTGCGCTCGGGGCTTTTGCGATTGGTCGCGAGCAGATGACCCAGGATCGCCGCAACGCCGAACGCTACACACGCACCTACAGTTCTTTGGTTGAACTCACCAAGAGGCTCGACAGCGTCCGGCAAGCGGTGAGCGGCGGCAACACCCGCGCAGCGGTGGAGTTCGTCAAAGTCGTCGATGAGCAACTCTCGACAGAACATCGGCAATGGCTGAAAGAGACCGAAGCCACGAACGAGGCAATTGCCCGACTTGACGAGGCGTTGAAGGAAACCGCCAACGGCTAAGCCGGAACAAAGCTGTCTTTCTCGCCGACATATGTGCTTTGGAACCCTTGGCGCTAAGTCGAGAGGTACCCTGAAACGACCGACGGACCGCATAGATCATGACCTTTACGACCCGGCCAGAAATCACCGGAACCTTCGGCGTCGCCACGTCGACCCATTGGATCGCCTCGTCCGTTGGCATGCGTGTTTTGGAACATAACGGCACCGCCTTTGATGCCGCCGCCGCGATGGGTTTTGTCCTTCATGTTGTCGAGCCGCATCTAAACGGCCCCTTGGGCGACATGCCCGCGCTGATCAAGCCCGCCGATGCGGCGGAACCGATCGTTGTTTGCGGCCAGGGAACCGCACCGGCAGGTGCCACGATTGATCACTATAAATCGGAAGGCCTCGATCTTGTTCCGGGCTCCGGGCTTTTGGCCACTGTCATACCCGGGGCCTTCGATGCTTGGATGCTTCTTTTGCGCGACCATGGGCAGTTGAAGCTGCGCGATATTCTGGAACCGGCGATTTATTATGCACGCCATGGGCACCCGCTGCTCGCGAGAGTTGCCGACACGATTGCCGATTTGGGCGCGTTTTTTCAGGCCGAGTGGCCGAGCTCATACGAGACATGGTTGCCTGGTGGCACCGCGCCCAGATCGGGATCAGTGTTTTGCAACCCAGCCCTCGCCGACACCTGGGAGCGTCTTCTCAATGAAGTCGAAGCCGGATCGACTGACCGTGTCGCACAGATCGAGGCCGCTCGACAGGTTTTCTACAAAGGTTTTATCGCCGATGCGATTGACACGTGGATGCGAAATGCCTGCGTGATGGATGCAGCGGGTGGTCGGCGGAAGGGCGTTCTCAGCGGTGACGATTTGGCAGCATGGCGTGCCAGCTATGAGGCGCCTCTTGCGACAGAATATAAAGGTTACACGGTGTGGAAGTGCGGCATGTGGAGCCAGGGCCCAACGCTTCTTCAATCCCTGAACATCCTAAACGGCGCCGGTCTTGATCGGATGGACCCGAATGGCCCCGATTTTACCCATTGGGTGACAGAGGCGATGAAACTAAGTTTTGCCGACCGAGAGGCGTATTACGGCGATCCGGCACATACCAATCTGCCGACGGAAAAGCTGCTGTCGATGGACTACGCCGCAGAGCGCCGCGATCTGATTTCCGACACGGCTTCGATGGAACAGCGACCGGGCCGAATTCCGGGCTTTGCGGCCTGGGTCGACGCAGCAAAAGCACGTGCTGCCAAAGAGAACGATGGCGGGCCAGGCGTCGGAGCCGGAGAGCCAACAATGGCGCATCTTACCGACCGCCGAGGCGATACCGTGCATCTTGATGTGATTGACCGGTGGGGCAACATGGTATCCGCCACGCCGTCGGGTGGATGGCTACAGTCTTCGCCGGTGGTACCGGGCCTTGGAATGCCGCTGAACTCGCGGGCACAGATGTTTTGGCTGGATGACGGGCTCCCGACATCGCTTGCGCCCGGTCGGCGCCCGCGAACAACCCTTTCCCCGTCCATGGCACTTCGACGCAACGATGGCATGACACTTGCCTTT
>JBCCRB010000475.1:0-2165 GCA_039208465.1 Pseudomonadota bacterium | reverse complement strand
TCGGTTGTGACCCAAAGCATGATTCAACTTTCACGCTAACCAAGAGCCTGATCCCGACCGTCATCGACATTTTGGAACAGGTCAATTTCCACGCCGAAGAGCTGCGCCCGGAAGATTTTGTCTTTGAAGGCTATAATGGCGTGCAGTGTGTTGAAGCGGGTGGACCACCGGCCGGGACTGGTTGCGGCGGTTATGTCGTCGGTCAGACGGTCAAGCTGCTAAAAGAGCATCATCTGCTGGAAGACACCGATGTGGTGATCTTCGATGTGTTGGGCGATGTGGTGTGCGGTGGCTTTGCCTCGCCGCTGCAGCATGCCGAGCGGGCGCTTGTCGTAGCCGCCAATGATTTTGATTCCATCTTTGCAATGAACCGGATCATCGCGGCCATCAAGGCAAAGTCGAAGAATTATGATGTCCGACTTGGCGGTGTGATCGCGAACCGCTCGCGCGATACCGACCAGATCGACCGGTTTAATGAAGCAACTGGCCTGAAGCGGCTGGCGCATATCCCGGACAGCGACGAAGTGCGCAAGTCCCGCCTGAAGAAATCGACGCTTTTTGAGCTGGGCGATCATCCGGAGATCAAGGCAATTCAAAACGAATATCTGCAGTTGGCCGAGCAATTGTGGGGCGGCACGGAAGCCCTCAAAGCCGAGCCGATGAAGGATCGGGAAATCTTCGATTTCCTGGGATTTGAGTGAGATAATGGTCACTGCCAACCGCACATATCAGACAAGACGCGATGCGTTGCAGGTCTATTTCGACCGGACCGCCGTTGACGGTTGGAAGAAGCTTGTCTCGACCGAAAAAGTCAGCCGCATCCGCCAGACGGTGCGGGAAGGGCGCGATCAGATGCGTCTGCATTTGATCAGCCGCTTGCCAGCTGATTTGCACGGGTGGCGTATTCTGGATGCCGGCTGCGGCTCCGGCGTGTTGGCGCATGCGCTTGCCGAACGCGGTGCCGATGTTCTGGGCATCGATTTGTCGCCGCAGATGATCGAATTCGCGACTGAGCGCTATGCGGGCGAACCGCTGTCTGGTTCGCTGCGTTTCGTGGCTGGCGATATGCTGTCGTTTGATGATGGCCGGTTTGATGCCGTTGTGGCGATGGATTCGCTGATCCATTATGATCTGGCTGATGCTGCAGACGCGGTTGCGCGCATTGTCGATCATATCGACCAGCGCGCTGTCTTCACCATCGCGCCTTATACCCACGCGCTTGGCGCGATGCATGTGGCGGGTAAATTGTTTCCGCGAAGCGACCGGTCGCCGGCGGTTGTTCCGACCCGTTCCGCAGCGCTTGCCGATGCGGTGAAACAGCGTGTGGGCACGACAATCGTCGAGACGCAGCGCGTTTCGTCGGGCTTTTACATCTCCCAGGGCATGGAGGTGCAGGTGACATGACCGCGCCAGTGCCCGATAAACGCAATATCGCCCTGTCCTGGCAGAATGTGAGCATGCGCTTTCTGCCATTTGCCGATGCGGCCAGCGAAGATCTGCCGCTTGGCCGATTGCTGCGCCTGTGCCTGTTTCAGGTGTCGGTCGGCATGGTGATGGTGTTGCTAACGGGCACGCTGAACAGGGTCATGATTGTCGAGCTCGGTGAACCCACCAGCCTCGTGGCGCTCATGGATGCGATCCCGGTGCTGGCGGCGCCGTTCCGCCTCTTGATGGGCTACCGCTCCGATACCTACCAATCGCTGCTCGGGTGGCGCCGCGTGCCGTATATCTGGCTCGGCACATTGCTGCAATTTGGCGGCCTTGCGATCATGCCTTTTGCGCTTTTGGTGCTGCAGTCGCAAACCGTTGGGCCTGAATGGGCCGGGCCGGTGGGCGCAGCGCTGGCTTTCCTGTTGACCGGTACCGGCATGCATATGGCGCAGACCGCCGGTTTGGGGCTTGCCACCGATCTGGCGCGCGAAGAAAACCGGCCGCGCGTCGTCGCGCTGGCCTATGTGATGCTGCTGATCGGTATGATTGTGTCGGCGCTGGTGTTTGGATGGCTGCTGACTGATTTCGGGCCGATCCTGTTGATCCAAGTGGTTCAAAGCGCGGCGGTGGCGACGCTCTTCATCAATGTCATCGCGCTGTGGAAACAGGAGCCGCGCAATCCGACGCTGACAAAACCGGGGCGCAAACAGGTGTCGCTTTCCGAGGCGCTGGCG
>JBCCRB010000474.1:0-2185 GCA_039208465.1 Pseudomonadota bacterium | reverse complement strand
GTTTATCTTGCGAGCGTGGCAAAGACCGTGAACGTCGTTTATCGGCGGGATGATATTCGCGACACAATGTCGGAATATCTGGTTCGGCGGCTGGAGGAGGCGCCAAACATCAATCTTTATCCAGGCTGCGAGGTGACAGAGGTTGGCGGCGCCGATACCCATGATGGCAGTCCTCACCTTAACCGGGTCACGATCCTGAACCGGGAGAGCGGTCAGCGCAGCGAATGCGACTCACCTTTCCTATTTTTGTTCCTTGGCGCGGCACCCTGTTCAGACTGGCTGCCGCCCGATATCGCCACCGATCCGCGTGGCTTTGTGATGACCGGGCGAGATATCTCTGAAGATGAGTTGAAAGTTGCCGAGTGGGACAAGGATCGTACGCCGACCCGGTTCGAAACCAGTTGGCCGGGGGTCTATGCTGTGGGTGATATCCGGTCTGGCTCCGTCAAGCGGGTCGCCTCATCAGTTGGCGAGGGGTCGGTCGTGGTCAGCGATGTGCACAAGTTCCTGTCAGAGACGGCGAGCTGATCACCACGTATCGACGTTTTTGCGGCGCTTGCCGGTCCGAACCGGCTTCGGCGGAAGTGATTTCAGGGCGGCCATAATCCGTTTGCGCGTGTCGGCGGGGTCGATCACATCATCCAGTTCGAAGTGCGAGGCCATATTCACAGCTTTGCCGCGTTCATAGCTGCGCGCCACCATGTCCTCATAGGTTTTCTGGCGCTCATCGAGATCCTCAATGGCTTCAAGTTCCTTGCGGAAACCAAGTTTGACCGCGCCCTCAAGCCCCATGCCGCCAAACTCACCAGTCGGCCAAGTCACGATCATAAGCGGTGCGCGGAAACTGCCGCCTGCCATAGCCTGTGCGCCTAGACCATAGCCCTTGCGGATCACGACGCTGATCAAGGGTGTGTCGATATTTGCGCCGACAACCATCATGCGGGAAGCGTGACGCACCAGCGCTGTTTTTTCAATCTCCGGCCCGACCATGATGCCGGGGCAGTCAATCAAGGTCAGCACGGGGATATCAAACGCATCACAGAGCTGCATGAAGCGTGCGCCTTTGTCGGCGCCCGGTGCATCGATGGCTCCGCCGAGATGGCTTGGATTATTGGCGATAACACCAATGGGTCGCCCCTCGACCCGGATAAAGCTGGTAATGATACCGGGGGACCAGCCTTCGCGCAGCTCGAGCACCGAGTCTATGTCCGCGATGCCTGCAATGACCTTGCGCATATCGTACCAGCGGAGGCGATTTTCCGGCACAACAAAGCGAAGCTCGCGCGCGTCGGGGGCCTCCCAATCAGCGACTGGACCCTGGAAGTAGGAGAGGTATTTCTTCGCCGCAGCCACGGCGTCTTTCTCGTTTTTCACGGCGATATCAACGACGCCGTTCTCGACCTGAACATGGATAGGACCGACATCTTCTGGCTTGAAAACGCCGAGGCCGCCGCCTTCAATCATGGCCGGGCCCCCAATTCCGATATTTGAGCTTTCGGTCGCGATAATGACGTCGCAACAGCCGAGCAGGACGGCGTTTCCGGCAAAGCAGCGCCCGTTGACGATGCCAATTGTAGGGACAAGGCCAGAGAGACGGGCAAAATAGTTGAAGGCAAGGCAATCAAGCCCGCCCACACCCGTTACATCTGTGTCCCCTGGGCGGCCGCCGCCGCCTTCGGTAAAGACGATTGTCGGCAGGCGCTGATGCTCGGCAATTTCGAACATCCGGTCCTTTTTGTAGTGGTTAAGCGCGCCCTGCGTGCCCGCCAGCACCATATAGTCGTAGGTCATGGCCATGACGCGGGAGTGTTCTTCAGGAAACTGATCCCCATTAACATGGCCAAGGCCGCAAACCATGCCGTCGCCTGTGCTATTGGCAATCAGATCATCCATGCTGCGGCGCTTACGCTGCGCGGCGAGGACGGTTGCGCCATATTCGACAAATGTGCCGTCGTCGCAAAGGTCAGCGATATTCTCCCGCGCGGTGCGATGGCCGCGGCCATGGCGTTTCTCAACGGCTTTCGGGCGGTTCTGATCGTGGCCGGCGGCGATCCGGTCAAGGGCTTCCTGCAAGTCCGGGCGGATATGGTCGAGGTCAACGTCCTGCACACGGTCAGCATCAGCGGTGTCGACTTGTTGAGGCGACAGGCTGGCGAGGCGGTGACCCTCGAACACGGTTTCGCCC
>JBCCRB010000473.1:0-2200 GCA_039208465.1 Pseudomonadota bacterium | reverse complement strand
GGAGCCAAGGTTGTTCAGGACGAACTATTCTTCGGTGGGACTTTGCCGTCATTGACGTCCTGCGTCCATTGCTCAAGCGGAATCTTGATGCCGAACTCCTTGTCGATTGCGAAAACGATATCGAGAAAGTCGAGGCTGTCGATGCCCAAATCGTCAATGGTGTGGCTGTCAGGCGTGATCGTTTCGCGGTCGATTTCACTCGTCTCCGCGATGATGTCGGCGACTTTTTCAAAGGTGTCGGACACGGGTATTCCTCTTCGTAGTTTTCCGCCAGGAACCGGCGTTCCCTTGTGTTTTGACGGTCTGTAGACCTTTTGCATGATCAAAGAAAGGGCGTTTCGCGCTATTCCGGCATCAGGGGTACAATACCGGTACAATACCGCTCTTGACCTTCGGGTTCCTTCCAGCCCATCACACCGGCCAGGGAGTAAAGACAATGCTACAACCGAAAAACAGATTTCTTGTTGAAAGCAATTTGATTGGCGGCGCTTGGGTGAGCGCTGACCGTGGCGAGACAATGGCGGTCAATGATCCGGCTACCGGTACGCTGATCGGTACGATCCCGGTCTCTGGCCAGGCGGAGACCGAGCGCGCGATTAGCGCTGCGGCGGATGCGCTACCGGCATGGCGCAAGCTGACAGCGCTGGCGCGGGCCGATTTGCTCATGAAACTGCAAGGCCTGATTGTCGAAAATGCCGATGCGTTGGCGGAATTGCTGACGCTGGAACAGGGCAAGCCGCTTGCCGAAGCGCGCGGTGAAGTGATGGGCTCGGCGGCCTATGTGCGTTGGTTCGCCGAGGAAGCACGGCGCGCCTACGGGCAAATCGTGCCGAGCCCGATCGGTGATCGACGCCTCATGGTCATCAAAGAACCGGTGGGAGTTGTTGCGGCAATTACACCGTGGAACTTCCCGTCCTCGATGATCGCCCGCAAATTGGGGCCGGCTTTGGCTGCTGGTTGTACGATCGTCATTAAGCCGTCCGAGTTCACGCCTTTTTCCGGGCTTGCCTGGGGGCTTCTGTGCGAGGAGGCCGGTATTCCAGCCGGTGTCGTGAACATCATAACCGGTAATGCTGAGGCCATTGGTCGTGAATTGTGCACAAACAAGATTGTGCGCAAACTGACTTTTACCGGGTCGACCCGGGTTGGGAAACTGCTGCTTAGCCAATCGGCAGACAATGTGCAGAAGGTTTCGATGGAGCTTGGCGGCAACGCGCCCTTCATCGTTTTCGACGATGCTGATATGGATCGGGCGCTCGCCGGCGCGCTGGCGTCGAAATATCGCAATACGGGCCAGACGTGCGTGTGTGCGAACCGGTTTTATGTTCAATCCGGTATCTATGACGCGTTCGTTGACAAGCTGACGGCGGCAGCCGGGTCCATGAAAGTGGGCATCGGCACCGATGCCGACGTGGTTCAGGGCCCTTTGATCAATGATGCAGCGTTGGCCAAAGTGCAGGAGCTCGTTGAAGATGCGGTCAACAAGAACGGCCGGATTATGACAGGCGGCAAGCAGCACGCCCTGGGTGGCACTTTTTACGAGCCGACCGTGATCGCCGATGCAACGCCCGACATGCGCTTTGCAAAGGAAGAAATTTTCGGGCCTGTGGCACCGGTTTTCCGCTTTGATCATGAGGAAGAAGCGATCAGGATGGCCAACGACACGAATTTTGGTTTGTCAGGCTACCTTTTTACGCAGGATCTGGGCCGCGCGTTCCGCATGATGGAGGCACTGGAATACGGCCTGATTGGCGTCAATGAGGGCGTTATAGCCACGCCCGAAGCCCCGTTTGGCGGCATTAAGCATTCCGGTCTTGGCAAGGAAGGCGGTCACCAGGGCATCGCCGATTATGTGAACGAAAAGTTTGTCGCCATTGGCGGTTTGGGCATTTGAGCCAATTGGCCGTTTTCGGTCGCACGGCGGCCGGCGAGACGGTGCATCGGATTGTCCTTAAACGGGATAGTCTGCGCGCCGAGATCATTACGCTCGGCGCGGCGGTGCGTGATTTGCGTTTGGCGGGTCATGCAGCGCCGTTGGTGCTGGGGCTGAACAGCGTTGCCGAGTATGAGGCGCACGGCCTTTATTTTGGTGCCATTGTGGGCCGCGTTGCCAACCGGATTGCCGGTGCGCGTGCTCATATTTTGAATCACCCATACGCGCTAACCCCCAATGATTACGGCAATATTTTGCATGGTGGGC
>JBCCRB010000472.1:0-2213 GCA_039208465.1 Pseudomonadota bacterium | reverse complement strand
GGCCTATATTGCCGCCACTGGCTGTCAAAACGGCTAAAACAACTGCGAAAGCGCCAAAAACTACCACGCGCAGTATCAAAAACGGCCAGGTGCGACCGATCACCGAAAAGCAGGTTGCAAGTGAAAAATCCCAGAGCATGACAAAATCCCTTCATGCTCAATGTCGGCCAGATGACCTAAGGTTCAATTGCCAGCAGTCGCCCATCTTCCGTTGCGGTTACCAAAAGGTTGCCGACGGAAGCGATCGCACGGTCAATCCTGGCCGGTAATGCAATGGCGCCAATGGCCTGGTTCCCGCTGATCAGCCGCAAACTGTCGCGCGATTGACTGGGGATCACCAGAACGCTCTGGCCGCCCAAATCCACGGTTTCCTGCAAGTCGAGTTCACGCGAGCCAATCACATGGTTCGACATGCCAGTGACGACATCATTTTCCTCGCGTACCGCGCCGCTAGCGTCGATCTGCAAAACTGCCAGCCGACCGCCAATATGCGGGGTGCGCACAAACAAAATCTGGCCGGCACTGATCTGCGCGATATTGAGCCACCGATTGGGCCGTCCGTTTTCGCTGGATGTCGCCAGTTCTACGAGCGCCCCGTCGCGCAACGCATAGATCACCACAGCGCCGCCACCCGAATTGGAGGCGCGGATCGTCACGATCTCGCTGCTGCCGTCACCATCAAGATCAAAAAGGCGCGGCGTGATGTCTTCAAAAACCTGATCGGCGGGCAGCACATGCTCAAGCATACTCCCGTCTTGAAGTTGAACATGCAGCGACCCCGCTTCGATGCAATCGCCCAGTACACAATGCTGATAGCGCTCGGTCGGCTGACCGAACCAGGCCGCGCGCACCTTGCCTTCAGAGGCGGTTGCGATCTTGCCGTCGGGGAGCGCGCCTTCCGGCGTCGGCTCCGGCAGGGCCCGGATAACATCGGGGGTTGTGCAAATCCCACCTTCACAAGCACCTTGCGAGAGGCGAAGCGTGCCGCGGTCCGTTTCAGCGTAGACACCACGCGGCGTCTCGATGATCGCCGTCACAGCCCCTTCTGTTGCGATGACCGACACGCTCTGCGCCGCCGCCTGGCCGCAAAGGCAAACTGCCGCAAGGGCAAGGCCCGCGCTAACCGATCTTCTCAAAGCCGGTGATATCAATGCCAAAACCTTCCAGACCGACATAGCGACGTTCGCGGGATGAATAGAGGCGGATGGAGGCGATCCCAAGATCACGCAATATTTGCGCACCAAGGCCGATCTCGCGCCATTCCGCTTCGCGTTCATGGGCTTGCTGATGGGCTTCGCGATCCGGCCGTGTATTGCCGCCGCGCGCAACGCCAACCGACCCTTCACGCAGATAGATCAGAACGCCGCGCCCGTGCGTCTTACACATGTGTTTGAGCACATTGGCGGGTTCGTTCTTTTCGCCGAACACATCATCAATGACGTTTTCCAAGGTCAACCGCACCGGAATATCGTGCCCGTCGCGAATGTCGCCAACCACCACCGCAACATGATGCATCGGGTCCCAGGGTAGGGTGTAGGTGTGCGCGATCGCGACCCCGGCCGGCGTTGAGACTTCCATGCGCTCGCCGCGCTCAACGAGTGTCTCTTTGCGCTGGCGATAGGCAATCAGGTCAGCGACCGAGACTTCCTTGAACCCGTTTTGCGCCGCAAAGGCCGAGACCTGCGGCCCGCGCATGACACTGCCATCATCATTGACCAACTCACCGATCACGCCAACGGGCGGCAGGCCGGCCAGCTTGCAAAGGTCAACGGCGGCCTCGGTATGGCCCGAACGCATCAGAACGCCGCCTTCCCGGGCAATCAGCGGGAACACATGGCCGGGACGGACAAAATCCGCCGCACCCGCATTAGGGTTGGCCAGATTGCGCACGGTAGCGGTGCGGTCTTCGGCAGAAATCCCGGTTGTCGTGCCATGACGATAATCGACCGTGACGGTGAACGCGGTGCCTTTCGTGTCTTCATTGTCGGCGACCATCGGCGTCAGATTGAGCCGCTTGGCTTCCGAAGCGGTCATCGGCGCACACACAATGCCGGACGTGTGGCGCACGATCAGCGCCATTTTTTCCGGCGTACAGTGCGAGGCAGCAACGATCATGTCGCCTTCATTTTCGCGATCATCATCATCCATCACGATCACGATCTCGCCCTGCTCGAAAGCCTTGAGGGCTTCGGCAACCTTTTCGGGGTCGAAGG
>JBCCRB010000471.1:0-2221 GCA_039208465.1 Pseudomonadota bacterium | reverse complement strand
CGCGCCGGCCGGCAACGCACACGACAGGGTCGCAGTTTCCTCGGTGGTCTTGTCTACTGGTCGTTTGTGCTGGGCATCTGGGGGGGCATCGGTTTGGCTGGCGTCGTTGTCTATTACGGGGCTCAATTGCCATCGGCCTCAACCTGGGCCGTGCCCGATCGGCCACCCAATGTGAAAATCGTGTCCACCAATGGCACGCTGATCGGCAATCGCGGCTCAACCGGTGGCCAGGCGCTCGGCCTGCACGAGATGAGCCCCTATATTCCACAGGCGGTCGTTGCGATCGAAGACCGACGCTATTTCTCACATTTTGGTTTTGACCCGAAGGGCTTTGCCCGTGCCATGGCGGCCAATGTCGCTGCCGGACGTCTGGTCCAGGGCGGCTCAACGCTGACGCAGCAATTGGCCAAGAACCTTTTTCTTTCCGCTGATCGCACGATCGGCCGCAAGGCACAGGAAGTGTTGCTCGCTTTGTGGCTTGAGCAGCAATACTCCAAGGAGCAGATCCTGGAGATGTATTTAAACAGGGTCTATTTTGGGTCCGGTGCCTATGGCGTGGAAGCAGCCGCCCGACGCTATTTCAACAAATCGGCCCGTGACGTTTCCCTACCGGAAGCGGCTCTTTTGGCGGGCTTGTTGAAAGCGCCATCGCGCCTGTCACCGGCGCGCAATCCCGAAGGCGCTGAGCAGCGCGCACAGCTTGTCCTGGCAACGATGCGCGAGCAGGGCCTTGTGTCAGACAGCGAAATGACGGCAGCCATGTCGCGTCACACCACGCGGGCCGCCAAATATTGGACAGGCTCGGAACACTATGTGGCCGATGCGGTCATGGAACAGTTGCCTGATCTGATCGGCGGCATTCAGGGTGATCTGATCGTCGATACGACAGTTGATCTGGCGCTGCAGAAATTCGGCGAGCGCGCGATCCGCGATCTTGTTGCTGAGCATGGCGCCGAACGCGATGTCTCACAGGGCGCGCTGGTCTCCATCGATGCCACGGGTGCCGTGCGCGCCATGGTCGGCGGCTATGATTACGCCAACTCCCAGTTTGACCGCGCCCGCGAGGCCAAGCGCCAACCAGGGTCAGCCTTCAAACCCTTTGTCTATTTGGCAGCGCTCGAACAGGGGCTGACACCGGACACGATTGTCAACGACACCCCGGTGCGGATCGGCAATTGGCAACCGGAAAACTACAATGAGAAATATTATGGCCAGGTGCCGCTCTCGACCGCTCTGTCCAAATCACTCAATTCGGTCGCCGCACGCCTGATGCAGCAGGTTGGATCGGGCTCGGTGATCGAGGCTGCCGTGCGCCTTGGCATTACGTCGCGCCTTGACCCAAACGCTTCCCTGGCGCTCGGCACATCCGAAGTTTCGCTGATGGAGCTGACCTCCGCCTATACGACATTTGCCGCAGGCGGCTGGCGCAACCCGGCCTATCTGATCAAGCGGGTCACGACCGCCGATGGCACGGTTCTTTATGAGCATAAGGACGATCCGGAGCGCGCCATTTCTCCGCAAGTGGCCGGCATGATGAACGCCATGATGCAAAAGACCGTTCAGGAAGGCACCGCCACGCGCGCGCAATTCGGCCATCCCGCCGCGGGCAAGACCGGAACGACACAAAACTCCAAGGACGCCTGGTTCATCGGCTACACGGCAAATCTGACAACAGGCGTGTGGTTCGGCAATGATGACAACACGCCGATGAACAAGGTCACCGGTGGTTTCCTGCCGGCCGAGGCTTGGAACCGTTTCATGAGCCGGGCCCATGAGGGCGTGCCGATCGCGCAGTTGCCGGACTATCTGCCGCAGCCGCAATGGGTCGCCAATGAACGGCCGAACAATCGCCGCCCGTCGCAGCGCGTCGGGGACGGTTTTGACGATGGCCGGGCACCGACACAGGGCGGCAATGGCAACTTCCCGCCGCCACCCGACCCGCAAACAACATCGTCCACCGGCGGCCAACGCAGCATTGTCGACATCATTTTGGGGCGTTGACGGCCAACAAGACGTGATCGGCAGGCCACACTTTTCTGTGACAGCCAGTCTTGCGTCACCAATATGGTGTTCTTATATCGCCCGCAGTGAGGGATTGCGGCCGGTTAAGGCCCGAACCCCTGTTTAATTAAGCCAGAAGGGTCCGCGCAATCGAACGCCATTATGGGTCGGTGCGGGCTGCTAGAAGAGAGGTAGAACATGGCAAAAGTAATCGGCATTG
>JBCCRB010000470.1:0-2230 GCA_039208465.1 Pseudomonadota bacterium | reverse complement strand
GCAATCAGATTGAGTGCTAGGACAGTGGTGTCAAATGCTGTTATCCATAAGTCGCGCAGACCGAAGTTTCGATAGACAGCAATGCTGATGAGGAGTGCGTAGAGGCAGCCGATAGAGGCCGCTTCTGTCGCCGTGAATATTCCAAAGTAGATCCCGCCCAGCACGACCGGAGGCATCAGCAAGGCCCAGATCGACTGTCGCATGCGTAACCAGATAACGCCCATGCCAGCAAATGGCTGGGACACGACCGCGCCACCGAAGCCAGCGCTGATCATCGCCCAGACCGCAAAAATGGCAGCCATCATGATCCCGGGCATCAAGCCTGCCAGAAAAAGAGCTCCGATCGATGCCTCGGTCACGATCGCGTAAAGAATGAGCGGTCCTGACGGTGGGATAAGGATCCCCAGCGTACCGCCTGCCGCAATCACGCCGTAGGAATAGCTCGGACGGTAGTTAAAGCGCTTCATCTGCGGTATGGCGGTCGATCCGATGGTCAGCGCGGTGGCAACGGAAGAGCCGGAAATGGCAGCGAACACAGTGCATGAGAGGATCGTGGCGACACCAAGACCGCCACGCAAATGGCCGACCATCGCGTTGGCAGCATCATACAGGTCTTTCACTACGCCGGCGCGGATCATCACATGCGCCATGAAGGCAAACATTGGTATCGCTGTCAGAAGCCCATTGTTCAGCTTGGCAAAAACTGTGTCGGCGGCGCTGTTCACATTGCCTTCTGTCAGCACCATTATGATCAGGGACGTCAGCCCGAGGCCTGCAAAGATCGGCATTCCGGTCAGCAAGAGAACGATCAAACCGGCTAATATCAAAAACGTCATCACGGGCGGCGCACCGTCAAGAGCGTGGCCAGGCGCGCCAGCGCCGCAAGGATTAATATGATCATGCCAATCAGCAGGAAGCCTTGCGGGATCCACATTTGCACGCTCAGATATCCATCTGAATAGATGCCGAAATCAAATGAGAACTGAACCATAAGAACCGCGCTGTAGAGAATTGCGGCAGCGACAAGGATCACACCAATCATCCCCCAAACCTCGACCAGCCACTGCGTTCGAAGGCCGGCGCGTTCCGTCAGAAGGTCGACCCCGAAATGTTCGCCGCGCAAGAGCACCTCGCCCGCACCGAGTGCCACCATAGCGACGACGATAAAGCCGTTAAGTTCATCTGAGAACGTGATCGGAGTTCCCAGGACGTAGCGCATGAACACGCTGTAACTCACCACTGCGAAGACGATGAGAACCAGCAAGGCTGCCACTCCTGCACCGAACAGCGTAACCAGGCGTACCGCGCGCTCTGCCCCTGAGACCGGTAAGGTCTCAGAGGTGTCATTTTCACGATCTGGTTTCACATCAATTTGAAATCTGGCCAACCAGTTCAAGCAGTTTGACGCCGTCAGCGCCGGTCGCATCGCCAAACGATTTATCGAAAGCCGGCACCATGATCTCTCTCCAAGCGGCTTCTTCATCGGGCGTCTGCACGTGCACCGTCATACCGTTTTCCGCCAGTTGCTGCGGCGCGGAAGCCGATGCTTCTTCGGACGCAGCCACCGCCCACTCTGCGGCTTTGGAGCTGGCTGCAGCAATCGAAGTCTTCTGCGCATCTGAAAGGGCGTTGTACCAATCGGGGTTGAGGTAACCGTGGAAGAACACGCTAAAAAGCGGCACAACCGTGACGTGGTCTTGTACTTCAAAATACTTGCGCGAATAAGCCGCGGCAATGTCTGTCAGACCGGCGTCGATCACGCCGGTTGAAAGCGCCTCATAAACTTTTGAGCCGGACATCGCAGACGGCGCTGCGCCCATTGCGACAAGGCCTTCATCGGCGACTGGATTCAAACCTCTTATCTTTACGCCTACAAAGTCTTCCGGATTGATCAACGGTGCCCCTTTCGACGTCATCGCCGTCATCCTCGTGGTGAAAAGCCACACCGCGTTTTGCACGCCTTTTTCAAGGAGCTTGTCTTCCAGAAACATAGCCGCGTCGCTGCCCGGCCAAGCGGCCAGCGTGTCCAGATCGGTCACGGCATAAGGTTTCAGAGTCACGTTCATAATAGGCAAGGTTTTGCCCCATTGCGGGTTGATCGAAAATGCACACTCGATGTTGCCTTTAGCGACAGACGCGATGTTTTCGCGTGCACCAACAAGGCTGTTGGCACCAAAAATCTGTACGTCGATTTCTCCGTTCGACTGCGATTCAATCTCTGCCGCCCACT
>JBCCRB010000469.1:0-2249 GCA_039208465.1 Pseudomonadota bacterium | reverse complement strand
CGACGGTAATAGGCTCTCGCACCCCCACTCAGAGACAGAGCATTTGCGTTGATGTTTCGGTCAGAAAATGCGGACCGGAAGGACTTGAAAGCGATCCAAAGGAGGTATGCCGCCCCGGCAATTTTGATAACCGTCATCAGTGAGGCATATGCGACCAATACGGTAGTCAGGCCGCCCCATGCGAGCAATCCCCAGATCAAAGAGCCTGTCGCAATGCCGAGCGCCAACGATCTTCCGGCGTCTCGGCCGACGCTCATTGAGGTGCCCATGATCGAAATAATATTGGGACCGGGACTGAACATTCCCATAATAAAAACGCCGTAAGCGACAAGGATACCCGGCAGGGCCATTTCGAAAGCTTCCAAGGGTTCATTCCACTCAATTTCGAATGCTATCACTATCCGAGACAGCCGATATCGGATCAACCTCCTTCCTGCGCCCGGCAACCAATGCCGACATCAGAACGTGATGCAACATCCGGTAGAATGGGCTCTAAGCGTCAATTGCAAGCAGCACAGCGTTGCCACTTAACCACACTCACAGTGATCTTGCTGCGGCCCAAAGCCGACCTCCAGCAGCTGATTGCAATGCTGCGATCGCAGCCGGCATTGCCGCCATTCGCTGCAAGCGCAAAGTTTGAACCAAAGTGGATCAATGCTGGCTTAAGGAACCACGCCGAAAATGGTGCAGCTGATAAGGTTGCACCACCGAGCATTGGATCGAGCAAAGCCCGCGATGCTCAAAGATCCACGACGACCTTTCCGACCGTTTTGCCGTCTGCCAGATGCGCGTGGGCGGCAGCGACATCTTCGAAACCAAAGCTGCGTTCCTCAACGACTGGCTTGAGATGCCCCGCATCTACCCAATCGGCGAGCGTCCTCAAAATGTCGCTGTGAGCTTCCCGGCCGACGTTGTGCATCATCGGGATCAACATGAAGACCACGCGGAGCGATAGGCCTTTGAAATGGGCCGGTGAGAGGTCAATGTCGACCAGCGCCACCGTCGACGCGACATGACCGTTCAGCTTTGCCGCCTCAAAAGAGTTGGTCATGTTTGCGCCGCCCACGCTGTCAAACACCACGTCAAAGCCGGTAGCGCCTGTGTGTTCTTCGACGTAGTCCTGGACCTGTTGAGCGGTGAAATCAATGGGATGCGCGCCGAGTTTTTCAATCAGAGCCAATTGCGCAGCACCCCGACCTGTCGCTAACACAGACGCCCCCAAGTGCCGGGCGATCTGCACTGCAACATGGCCAACACCACCTGCTCCACCTTGAACGAGCACCTTTTGGCCGGCGCTGACACCGGCGCGGGTCAGCCCTTCGTAGGCGGTAATACCAACCAGCGGCAGCGCTGCAGCTTCGCGCATGCTCAATGATGTGGGCTTGTGTGCGATCAGGCGTGCATCGGCATTGATGAACTCGGCCAATGTGCCTTGCAATTGAAGCAGCCCGCCAGCGCAGCCGTAGACCTCATCGCCGATGGTAAAGCCAGTCACACTATCACCAATAGCGGTCACAGTGCCCGCAAAATCCATGCCCAGAACAGCAGGCAGCCCCGGGGACAGCGGCAAGTCGGCACCCATGCTATGGATCATTGTATCAACGGTGTTCACGCTCGTTGCTGCGATTTTCACAACGACATGCCCGGGCGATGCGACCGGGTCCGGTATCTCGGTCATTTCAAATGGCGCGTCGGGGCCATACTGGTTCAGAACCATTGCTTTCAATGTTGTATTCCTGTTTTTCGATGTTTGGGCTTTGCAAAGGCGGGATCAGTTGATGTCCTGCACCTGCATCACCAGATCGCCCCAGTTGCGCTGATTTTCGATGTCGTGCTCCAACCCCTGCTCATCCGCGATGGTGAACCGTTTGATGGCTGGCGTCTTGCTGGTCGCCTGATAAAGCCAATAGGCCTCGGCATTCAGCGCGGCGTGAATGGGTTGGTCGATGGATTCGTAGACCATCTGTTTGCACGCGTTGATCGCATCAGCAGGGAACTGCGCGATGCGGTGGGCCAGCGCTTCCACATACGGGCCGATCTCGTCGGGATCCAAAGCCTTGTTGATCGTGCCCAACCGTTCGGCATCATCGGCATCGTAGTCCTGCGCGCTGAGGATGATTTCCAGTGCCTTGCCAAGGCCGGTCTGGCGCGCCATGCGGGACGCGCCGCCACCGCAGGGCAAAATACCCATGCCAACCTCCATCTGCATGAACTTGAACTTGCCGCGGGCGGCAAAACGCATGTCGAGG
>JBCCRB010000468.1:0-2250 GCA_039208465.1 Pseudomonadota bacterium | reverse complement strand
GTGGTCGGCTATGATGACCACCGTCTGATTTCGGAGACGCTTTATCCGGCGCTCACAACGGCGGAACTGCCCTATAGCGCGATGGGCGCGCGCGCGGCCCAAATTCTTTTGGAGTTGATGGCCGGTGAGGCCGAGGCGCCATCCGAACGGATCAGAGTCGGCGGACAAGTGCAGCACCGGGCCTCGCTCGTGGCGCCCGCTGTCACGGTTTCACAGAACATAATCAGTCTTAAGAGGAGGAAAAAACAATGAAGTTGCAAACTGCTTTAGCGGTGCTCCTGGCAGCCGGCGTTACCGGCACAGCGGCCGCGCAAACAGAATTGAGTCTGTGGTACCATGGTGCTGGCAGCGCCAACGCCGAAGAGGCGCTGGTCAACCAGATGGTTGAAGAATTCAACGCCAGCCAGAGCGATTGGAAAGTCGTTATCGAGACGTTCCCGCAATTGGCTTACAATGATGCGGTTGGCGCGGCTGCGCTGGCGGGCGAACTGCCCGACATCCTCGACGTTGACGGCCCGGTCATGCCCAACTGGGCATGGGCCGGATACATGCAGCCGCTCGGCATCGACGAGGCAAAACTCGAAGGCTATCTGCCGGGTCCGATTGGCCGTTGGAATGGCGAGGTCTATTCTGTCGGTTTGTGGGATGCGGCTGTTGCGCTGACGACCCGCCGGTCGACACTTGAGAAGTATGATATCCGCGTGCCAAGCCTTGACGCACCATGGAGCCTTGAGGAGTTCAATGGCGCCTTGGCGGCTATCGCAGCTTCCGGTGATTTCGAATACCCGCTGGATCTTGGCATGGCCTGGACGGGCGAGTGGTATCCTTACGCATTTTCGCCGCTGCTGCAGAGCTTTGGCGGCGATATTGTCGACCGTGGCACCTATCAGACAGCCGAAGGCGTCTTGAATGGTGACGAAGCGCTTGCCTTTGGCGAGTGGTGGCAGAGCCTTTTTGAGAACAATTATGTGCCCGGTACCAGCCAGGATGCCGCCGATCGCGAGACCGGTCTCGTGGACGGCAAATATGCCATGTCGTGGAACGGCAATTGGGCGGCATTGCCCGTGGTTGAGGCGTTCGGCGATGACGCCCTCTTCTTGCCGGCGCCCGACTTCGGCAATGGTTCGAAAATCGGCGCTGCGTCGTGGCAGTTCGGTGTTTCGGGCACAACGGAACATCCGGACGGTGCGCGGGCCTTTATCGAATTTGCGTTGCAGGACCGTTGGTTTGCCGCCTTCTCAGATGGGACCGGCTTGATCCCGGTCACCGCGAGCGCTGCGGCCAACACTCAGAACTATGCGCCCGGCGGACCGCTGGAAGTCTTCTATGGCCTTTCGGAAAACCAGGCGCTCGTTCGTCCCGTGACGCCCGGCTACATTGTTCAGGCCAAAGTGTTTGAAAAGGCACTGGCTGACATTGCCAATGGTGCCGAAGTCGCTGACACGCTCGATGCAGCGGTCGACGAGATCAACGAGGACATCCAGGCAAACGCCGGCTACGGCCACTGATCCGCAGATCCTCCCTGGAACGCTCCGCTTTCGGGCGGGGTGTTCCTCAGGAAAACTCATAAGGTACTCGACCGATGGCGTCTAAACTTGCGCAGTCCAATCGCGCGGGATGGGTGATGGCATTTCCCGGCATCGCGCTGATTGCTACATTCATTATCGTGCCGTTCTTTCTGGCCTTCGCCTTCTCGCTGACCAACCAGCGATTGGCGTCGCCCAACCCGACGCAATATGTGGGTTTTGCCAATTACAGCGATTTGTTGGGCCTGGCCATCTTCACGCTGGAACCGGAACGCGACGAAAGCGGTGCCGTCTTACGTGATGACGATGGGGAAATCGAGTATCCACGCCTGCGCCAGTTCACGCGCAACAATCCTGATTACCCCAATTTGCAGGGCAAACGGGAATGGTTCAGCTGGGAGTCCAGCGAAAACAGGACTGTCATTCTGGCGTCCGACGTCGTCTTTATGAAAGCGTTGGTCAACACGATTACCTTTGTGGTGGTCGTCGCACCATTGCAGGCCGGCCTAGCACTCGCACTGGCCCTGCTGATTAACCAGAAACTTGCCGGCATCAGCCTTTTCCGCGCGATCTATTTCATGCCGGTCGTCGTTTCGATCGTTGTCGTGTCGCTTCTTTGGCAGTTTATCTATTCGCCGGGCGACGGGCTTTTGAACAATCTTTTGTCCGGCCTGACCTTTGGCTTGTTTGAGCCGCGTGACTGGCTTGGCAATCAATCAACGGC
>JBCCRB010000467.1:0-2252 GCA_039208465.1 Pseudomonadota bacterium | reverse complement strand
TTGATCCGGCATATCCGAAAAGAAGGGCTGCAAGGTCGCTTTGACCTGCACCTTGTCATAAATCGCGCGGACCGCGTCCATCTGCTCTTCGCGGACTTGCTGCACGACATGCAGACGAACCCGCAAGGGCGCGGGCAAGTGATTTGCGATGGCGAGTGGGATCGCTTCCCCTAAAATTCGCGCGCCCTGTGACCCCCCGGTGATGAAAATCATCAGTTCGCCATCCATGCTCGGAAACGGCACAGAGCGCACCGCAGCGATTGGCGGTCGCACCGGATTGCCAACGGGATGATGATTGGCCCCGCCGGGCAAACGATCGAGGCGATCAAACCCAGACGCCACGACTTTGGCGCGCTGAGCGAAGGCGCGGTTGACGCGGCCCAGCACCGCGTTTTGCTCATGGATCAGCAACGGAATCCCAAGCCGCCGCCCGGCAGATAAAGCGGGATAGGCCGGATACCCACCAAAGCCCGCAATCAAGGCTGGACGTCCGCTTTGCTTAAATTGGCGGACCGCAGCGTTCACCCCGGCGCGCAGTTTCAAGGCTGTGCCAGGCAGGGTCCACGGTTTGCGCAGGTTTGGGCTTGCGGCCTGAACTTCCATTTTCCAACTGGCGGGAAACGTTTCAGCGTAACGCAAACCGCGGCTATCGCTGATCAAGCCGACGTCCCAGCCTCGGCGTGCCATTTCCTCAGAGAATGCGGCCGCCGGGAACATATGCCCTCCGGTTCCGCCGGCCCCGATCACGACAAGTGGTTTATCGCTCATTCAATCCCTCTAAACGCGCTGCCCTCGACGGATCAACGCCAACGCTAAGCCGAGCGTTAAAGCTGTTCCGAGCATTGAAGACCCGCCTGAGGAAATGAACGGAAGCGTCATGCCTTTTGGCGGGATCAGGCTGACATTAACAGCAATGTTTGTGGCAGCGTGAAGGCCAAAAAGCGCAAATAATCCAGTCGCCGCCGCGCGTGGATAAGGATCGTGCAATCGCGCCGCCGCGCGCAGCCCTTTCCAGACGATAAATCCAAACAGCAAGATCAGGCCGACCGCGGCGATGTACCCAAACTCCTCGCCCATCACCGCATAGATGAAATCGGTGTGCGCATCCGGGAGGGCGGATTTAATCTTCCCCTCCCCCGGCCCGACGCCAAACAATCCGCCGCGGCCAATCGCTTCAGAGGCCTTGTCGATTTGGTAGGTGTCATAGTCGGTTGGATTGACGAACGAATTGATCCGAAAGCGCACATGCGGAAGCGTCGCGTATAAAAGACCCGCTAAGGCTGCGCCACCACCGGCAAAAATCGCTGCCCATCGCCACGGCAAACCTGAGACGAAAAAGGTCACCACAAACGCAGCCGTTAGCAGCGCCGATTGGCCAACATCAGGCTGCAAGAGCAAAAACCCGAGCGTGACGCAAAAGAACACCAAAGTGATCGCGGCCCAAGGCCCCTTCGGATACATCTGCCTCTGCGCGAGCAACCAACCAGTCAATACGATCAAGGCAGGCTTGGCGAACTCTGACGGCTGCAGGCCAAAACTGCCCACCCGGATCCAGCGCTGGGCGCCTTTGGCTTCATAGCCATCGACGAGGATGTAGGCGAGCAAAGCGAGGGAGCCGATAAAAACGAGCGCCGCCAGTCGCCGCGCCCAGACCCGGTCGAGCACACTGACGCCAACCATCACAATGACGGCGGCTCCGACAAACATGGCGTGGCGCTTCACAAAATAAAAACTGTCTGAATAGCCGAGCCGTTCTGCAGCGGGCGGTCCAGCCGCCAGGGACATCAACAACCCGGTGCCAAGCAGGACAACAGCGGACATCAGGATCGGCCAATCCAAACCCCGATGCCATTCCAAAAGTCGCCCTGTTGTGGATCGTGGACGGAGCGCGACCTCAACCATAGCCCGCCCCTAGACCGCTTCTTTCTGAGGCGCGACTTGCGCCGCAAGCCGTTCAACAAAACCCCGGAAGGCATCTCCGCGCGCCTCGAAGTCTTTAAACTGATCAAAGCTTGCACAGGCGGGCGAGAGCAAGACCACAGGGTTGGGGTCGCCGGACGCCTTGGCGGCATCGAACGCCGCTTGCGTGGCCGCTTCAAGCGTTCCGCACTGTTCGATTGGCGCTTTGCCTTCGAGTGTTTTGGCAAAACTCGGCGCGCTTTCGCCGATCAGATAGGCTTTGTCGATCCGATCAAACCAAGGCTCCAACGGGGCGATGCCTTCAGTTTTCGGGACGCCGCCGGCAATCCAGT
>JBCCRB010000466.1:0-2280 GCA_039208465.1 Pseudomonadota bacterium | reverse complement strand
TTCGCGTCGCATTTCCTGTTTCCATCCGTAAGGTGGTTTTTCCGACGTCGGTTGCAACGTGCCGTCACGCGATTGAACCAGAGGCTGACGCGACCTATCGAGCCTTTCAAGCTGGCGCGGCGTTACGACATGATCCAGCGTTTGATCTATGATCCCGAGGTCACGCGGGAGATCGTGAACTACGCGCGCGAAGAAGGCGTGCCGGAAAACGTTGGATTCGAAAAGGCCCGGAGTTATGCACGTGAAATAGTGCCCAGTTTCAGTGCCTTTACCTATTTCAGCCTTGGAGCGCGTATGGCGCGCCTGCTTGTAAACTCGATTTACGAAGTCTGGACAGGCGCACGCAATGATGAGGTCATTGCCAGCATTCCGAAAGATGCAACGATCGTTTTCATTATGAATCATCGCTCCAATATGGATTACGTATTGGTGACATATCTGGCCGCGCGCACGTCTGCGCTGTCCTATGCGGTCGGAGAATGGGCGCGTGTCTGGCCTCTGAGCCGTCTTATCCGAATGATGGGTGCATATTTCATTCGGCGTAAATCACGTGGAGCATTGTACAGGAAAGTTCTGGAACGCTACGTACAGATGGCAACCGCAGGCGGTGTGGCACAAGCGATTTTCCCTGAGGGTGGGTTGAGCCTGACCGGACATGTGATGCGCCCGAAATTGGGTCTGCTGTCTTATCTGGTTACTGGACAGCCGACATCCGACCGCGATCTGGTTTTTGTGCCAGTGGCGATCAACTATGACCGGGTGCTGGAGGATCGTGTTCTGATCGCGGCGGCAGAACGCGGCGACCGGCGTTTTGGGGCGCGGATCTCGGTTGTTGTCGGATTTATCTTGCGCAAATTCTGGCAGGGGCTGCGCGGCCGCTACGTGCGTTTCGGGACAGCGGCGATGGTTTTTGGCGAACCCTTGTCGTGCCGTGCGTTCGGGCCGGACAAATCAGTCGAAGACCTGTCGCGCGTGCTCATGCAGCGGATTGAAGATGCCATGCCGGTGTTGATGGTCCCATTACTGGCGCGACATTTTGTTCGGGCCGATGGACCATTGAAGACCGAGGACCTTGTTGTCGCGGCCTCGCGCGATGCGGCGGAGCTGGGTCATCACATGCCGGGCTTTACCACGGAAGATTTCGCCCTGTCAGTGACAAGCAGCCTGTCAAGCATGCGGCGCCATGGAATGATAGAAGAATCCTCCGGGGGATGGTGCCAAACCAAGCGAGAGGCGCATTTGATGGCGTACTATGCCAATTCAATCCGTCACCGTTTCCCTGATCACAATGCAGCCGCAGAATAATTTCTGCATTCGCTCGGTCATAAAATTTCAAAATCCGACCTAATTGTGTTGCAATATTGCGCTGCAGGCCCTAATCAGTCCCGGCGGCGGCGCGATTCTGCGTCGCGGCATGTCTTGAGTTGGCTGGAGAGAGCAATGGCACTGGATACGAGCATCGCGCAATACGACGCCCCTGAGAAGGACCTTTACGAAGTCGGTGAAATGCCTCCCATGGGGCATGTTCCAAAGCAGATGTATGCTTGGGCGATCCGCCGCGAACGGCATGGCGAGCCGGATACGGCAATGTTGCAGGAAGTCGTCGACGTGCCGCAACTGGACAGCCAAGACGTGCTTGTTTTGGTGATGGCTGCGGGTATCAATTACAACGGGGTCTGGGCGGCTTTGGGCGTGCCGATCAGCCCGTTTGATGGTCACAAGCAGCCATACCATATTGCCGGATCGGACGCTGCCGGGATTGTATGGGCCGTAGGCGACAAGGTGACTCGCTGGAAAGTTGGCGATGAGGTCGTTATCCACTGCAATCAGGATGATGGTGATGACGAAGAGTGCAACGGCGGTGATCCGATGTATTCTCCGAGCCAGCGTATCTGGGGCTACGAGACACCTGATGGATCCTTTTCGCAGTTCACGCGGGTTCAAAGCCAGCAACTGATGCCACGCCCCAAACATGTGACGTGGGAAGAGGCTGCATGCTACACGCTGACTTTGGCAACAGCCTACCGAATGTTGTTCGGGCATGAGCCGCATGACCTTAAGCCGGGTCAGAATGTGCTGGTGTGGGGCGCGTCGGGCGGTTTGGGTTCGTACGCCATTCAACTGATCAACACCGCCGGTGCCAATGCAATCGGCGTTATTTCAGACGAGAGCAAGCGCCAGTTCGTCATGGATCTTGGCGCCAAAGGTGTTTTGAATCGCAAGGACTTCAACTGCTGGGGGCAACTGCCGACCGTCAACACTCCTGAATATGCGGCCTGG
>JBCCRB010000465.1:0-2281 GCA_039208465.1 Pseudomonadota bacterium | reverse complement strand
TGCACGGTCTGGGCCTCAAAGACCGTTGGCCGCTGGAATTTGCGGCCAACACCCAATTGGGCAATCTGGCTTTCTGATTGGCGCAGCAGATTTCGGCCTGGCCGACCCCATTCAACTTTGCCTTCGTCCGGTCGGGTCTTGCCGGTGACGATATCCATGAACGTTGTCTTACCCGCCCCGTTGGGCCCGATGATCGCCCTCAATTCAATGTCGCCGATTTCAAAAGAAAGGTTGTTGATCGCCTTAAAGCCATCAAAGGAAACTGACACGCCTGACACTTCCAACAGCGCGCTCATTCCTTGGTCTCCTTTCGAACGAGCACATCAACCAAACCACCCAGGCCCTTGGGTGCGAACAGGGTGACAAGCACGAAGCCAAAGCCGAGCAGCACCGTCCACCAATCGACCCATTGGATCGTATAGATGCCAAGGTTCACATCCGGCACCTGGCCGCCGGTGAAGGCCGACGAGAGGAGCGAAACCAATGCCGCGCCGATGACCGCGCCATAGAGCCGGCCCCGGCCGCCAATGGCGACCCACACGGCCAGATAAATCGAGGCGATAGGTGCCACTTCTGCCGGGTTGATAATGCCGGCCTGCGGGTAATAAAGGGCACCCGCGATGCCGGCGATGACGGCCGTGACGGTGAAGACGAACAGTTTGTAGCCCTCAACCGGATAACCCAGAAACCGCACGCGCGCTTCGTCATCGCGAATACCACGTATCACATTGCCAAACTTGCCGGAGACCATCCAGGCCGCGAAAATGTAACCGATGCCAAGTGCGGCAGCCGACGCCCAGAGGAACCAAACCGAAATCACATCCTGGCTAACGTCAGTGAGGCCCGGGATGTTTTGAAGACCGGACAGGCCATTATTGCCGCGCAGGCCGCTGTCGTTTTGGAAGAGGTACAGCGACAGCGCCAGGGTCATCGCCTGCGTGAGGATGGACAAATAAACGCCGGTGACACGCGAGCGGAACGCCAGCCATCCAAAGACGAGTGCGAGCAAGCCCGGCACGAGCACAACGAAAGCCAGTTGAATGATGAGGCTATCGGCAAAAAACCAGATGGCCGGTATTTCCGAACCACCCACCACGCCGAAGATCTGAGTGCCGATCCCGTCTCGGATTTGTTCAGCGGTTGGCGGCAGCGGCTGACCAGCGAAGGAATTGATGACGATGTCTTTGGTGCGCTCATACATCAGCCACATGCCGATCATGTAGCCGCCCAACCCAAAGAAGGCGAAATGGCCGAGAGAGAGAATACCGCAATAGCCCCAGACGAGATCCATCGCCAAGGCGATCAGGCAAAGGCACAGCGTCTTGCCCAAGGTCTTGATGAAACTCGTCGACAGAATGCCAACGCCGAAGGCCTCGGACATCAGCGTTGCACCGACAGTGAGTAAGGCCAGCAGGGCAATGAAGATCATCACCGACGGGTTTTTGATCAGAAAGGTACGTTCGACGGCGCGTTCCAGCGTGATATCAGCCATGGCTTAATCCCCCGCCGCGCGACCCTTCAGGGCGATGATGCCCTTGGGCCGGAATTGAATGAAAATGATGATGAAGATGATCATGTAGGTCTGGGCTGCCAGCGTGTTCGACGGATTGAAGAACTCGATGACTTTCTGCAACGACCCGATCATGCCGGCACCGGCGAGCGTACCGAAAATGTTGCCAACCCCGCCCACAACCACGGTCATGAAGGACTGCACGATGTAGTTTGCGCCAAGCTCGGAGGTGACCTGAGCAAACAGGCCTATCGCAACGCCGGCAATCCCGGCAATGCCGGAGCCGAGGCCAAAGGTAAGCATGTTGATGCGGTCCGGATTGATGCCCATGGATGAAGCCATTTTCGGGTTTTGCGTCACGGCCCGTACTTCCAGACCCAGCCGGGTCCGGTTGAGGATGAACAGCAGGAGGACAAAAAAGATCAGCGCCAGAACAAAGATGGCGATGCGGATATAGGATATCGACACAATGTCGTTGAACACCAAAGAGCCATCGAGCCAGCCCGGCGCGGTGAGTGGGCGCGCCTGCGTGCCGAAGATGTTTTTTGCCAGCTGTTGCAGGGCAATTGAAATGCCGAAGGTGGCGAGCAATGTCTCCAACGGCCGGTGCATGAGGTGACGGATAACCAATCGCTCCATAGCGACGCCGGCGCCGAAGGTAATGATGAATGCCAGCGGCAGCGCGACCAGGATCGAGATGGTTTTGTCGCTAATGAATTGCTGCACAACGTAACCGGTGTAGGCGCCCATCATGATGAATTCGCCATGGGC
>JBCCRB010000464.1:0-2284 GCA_039208465.1 Pseudomonadota bacterium | reverse complement strand
GCTGCAAGGCGTTCTTCAAACATTGCCACTGTTGGATTGGCGTAGCGGGAATAAATGAAACCGGGTTCGTCGCCGGCAAAACGGGCTTCCGCTTGCTCGGCACTGTCGTAGACAAAGCCTTGTGTCAGATAGAGCGCTTCCGATGTTTCCCCGTGCTGAGAGCGATTGGTTCCGGCGTGTACCATCCGCGTGGCCGGCTGCCATTGCGGGGGAGTGTTGGAAAGATGAATTGGGTCAGCGTTGGATGCTGACAGTTCTGTTGTGTCCTGAGACATGGTTTTCTTGCGTCCTTGTTTGCTCAAATCGCAAAACCGGCGGCTCTTCATGCTGTTTCGGGCACAAAAAAACCGGCTTCGCGACCCCGCAAAACCGGCTGGTTTTCCCATGTGAGAAAACTGGTTCGGTCCTTTAGCGAGTTGTTTTACGTGGCTGCAAGCCGACCGGCCAAATCACCACGAACGAGATGTGTACTACCCAAGCACAGCCATTGCGTCAATTGAGCGGGTCGGTAAACAGAAGCATGACGTCACAGTTCAGCAACTCGACCGACATGCGTCCCGGCATCATCAATGATCGCCGATTGCACGCTATGTTCGATCAGGGTGAAATTTCCACCCAAGGTCCGTTGGACGAAGACCAGATCCAACCCGCCAGTCTGGACCTGCGTTTGGGTTCCCATGCTTGGCGCGTGCGTGCATCTTTCCTGCCGGGCAAAGACGCCTTGGTGAGCGACAAGTTGGAGCGCTTTGCGCTTCACAAAATCGATCTTTCCAGCGGCGCCGTTCTGGAGACCGGATGCGTTTATATCGTGCCGCTGCTGGAAGCGCTGGCATTGCCGGAGACCGTATCAGCCTCCACCAACCCGAAAAGCTCCACCGGACGGTTAGACATTTTTACCCGCGTCATCAGCGATTATGCGGGGCAGTTTGACATGATTCCTGCGGGATATCGCGGGCCGCTTTATCTGGAAATCAGCCCACGCACCTTCCCCATCGTCGTGCGCACGGGGTCGCGCCTTTCGCAGATCCGGTTCCGGATTGGTCAACCCACCCTGAGCGAGCCTGAGTTGGTGGCACTGCACGAAGCGGAAGGTTTGGTGGGCGCAGGTGGCGCCATGAGTGAAGCGTTGATCGACAATCGCGGTATCGCAATGTCGATTGATCTGACCGGAGACGCCAACGGATTGGTGGGCTATCGCGGCAAGCGCCACACAGGCGTAGTCGACGTTGACAAGCGCAACGCTTGCGACGTGCTCGACTATTGGGAGCCGATCATCAACCGTGGTTCACGCGACATCGTGCTGGACCCGGACGAATTTTACATTCTCGTCTCGCGAGAAGCCGTACATGTGCCGCCGCAAACGGCTGCGGAAATGGTGCCGTTTGATCCGCTCGTGGGGGAGTTTCGGGTTCACTATGCCGGTTTTTTCGACCCCGGGTTCGGTCACGCGGCCGCCGGTGGCGGAGGATCACGCGCGGTGCTGGAAGTGCGCAGCCACGAAGTGCCGTTCATATTGGAGCACGGCCAAACCGTCGGTCGTTTGATTTATGAGCACATGTTGGAAAAGCCGCAAAAGCTTTACGGCTCTGACCTTCAGTCCAACTATCAAGCGCAGGGGCTTAAACTCTCCAAGCATTTCCGCACTGCATGATTGGCGTTTTCATGCACGCTCGCATGCATGACTACTGTCAGCGCCCAGTGCGGCTATAGACCCGTTCGAGTTCCGCGATTTCCGTATCGGAAAAGCCAATTTTGCGGGCCAACTGCGGCAGCGATTGATCGCGGGAAGCGGGCATTGGCTCCCTGCGGCCGAGCAGCTGATCTGAAAAACGTATATCCATCCGTTCACACTCCTGTGTTCCCATCCCCGTTCACAAAATGGGGAGCAACAGGGTCAAAACAAGGCAAAACTGGACAATCAAAGTCAGATTCTAACTCTTGCAGATGCGGCATTTTTGCGTTTTAGTTCATGTATGAATTATTCACATATGAATTTCCGGCCCAGAAGGTGCAAGCCATGATCGCGTTTGAACACTCGCTTCCTATGCGGCTCTACCGGTTGTTGGATGCGGTGATGCCGGCCTACCGCGCGCTCTTTGCACAGCACGATTTGACAGAACCGCAGTGGCGGCTTTTGCGCATAGTCTGGGAGCGCGAGCGCGTCACCGCACAGGATGCGGCGGCTGCGACGCTGCTTTCGCCGCAGAGTCTCGTGGGTATCGTCGACCGACTGAGCGCCAAAGGCTTGGTGACCCGGTTGCGGTCCGTGGATGATCGACGGGTT
>JBCCRB010000463.1:0-2284 GCA_039208465.1 Pseudomonadota bacterium | reverse complement strand
CGCCATTTGATCTCTATGACTGATGTTGTAACGACCGATATTTTTATTGCTGGCGCCGGACCGACCGCTTTTGCAGCGGCGTCGGAGTGCGCGGCCAGCGGCTTTTCCGTTATTTTGGCGGCCCCGACTGAGACGCCACTCCAAAGCGATGCACGCACCACCGCACTCATGATGCCGGGTGTCGGCATGCTGCAGGATTTCGGTGTCTGGGATGATTTGGCCGAAAAAGCGACTGCCATGAAAACGCTGCGCATTGTCGATGCGACCGGCCGTTTGCTGCGTGCGCCGACCGTGGATTTTCGTGCAAGCGAGGCCGGTGAAGAGCAGTTTGGCTACAATATCCCGAATTTGGCGTTGAACAGGGTTCTGCGCGAAGCGGTCGAAAACAATGGTACGATCGAGGTGATCGACGCCATGGCTTCGGCGATTGCGTTCAATGAGAATAACGCGACGGCGACCCTATCCAATGGAACGCAAGTCGAGGCCAAGCTCGTTGTCGGTGCTGATGGCGTCCAGTCCTTGGTGCGCAATGCGGCTGAGATTGGCGAACGCAATTGGGCCTATCCGCAAACAGCGGTGGTAACCGCGTTTGATCACGAAAAACCGCATGGCGGTGTTTCCACCGAATTTCACACGGTGGACGGTCCTTTCACGCAGGTGCCCCTGCAGGGCAATCGCTCGAGCCTGGTTTGGGTGACCAAGCCTGACAGTGTTTCTGAGTTGACCGGGCTGGATGCTGATTCCCTGTCGATGCGCATTGAGCGGAACTTGCAGCATATGCTCGGGAAGATCAGCAATGTCGCGCCCCTTCAGCCCTGGCCATTGTCAACGATGGTTGCCAATCGGTTTGGCGGTGAGCGGGTCATGCTCGTCGGCCATGCCGCGCATGCGTTCCCGCCAACCGGCGCGCAGGGTCTGAATTTGGGTTTCCGCGATATTGAAGATCTTGGCGCTGTCTTGAGCGAAGCGCACGCCGATAGCCGCGATCCCGGTGCGTGGAAGACGACGCGCGCCTATGACCGGCGCCGGCGGGCGGATGTCTATTTGCGCACGGGTGCGGTGGATGCGCTCAACCGGTCTTTGCTGAACGGGTTTCTGCCGGTGCAAGCGGTCCGTTCTATCGGTATGAGTGCCTTGAAAAATGCTGCGCCGCTGCGCTCTTTCTTCATGCGCGAGGGTATTCAGCCTGGTTCGGGCATGCGGGGCCTGTTCGGCTAGAACAGATCTGGCCGCAGGATGCCGTTGGTCATGACAAAAAGCAGCGCCGTAACGGTGACGACCGAACAGACTGTCGTGATTAGCACGATTGCGGATGCCCGCTCGACCCACACATTATATTGCTGGGCAATCACAAAGACATTGGTTGCCGTTGGCAGGCCCGCGAGCAGCACGGCCGTATAAACCCACACATCGGGAAAATCGCCGGCATAGGACACGATCACATAAGCCAAAGCCGGCGCCCCGATGAGCTTCAGGATGGTGATGTAAGCCGCCTCTGAAGGCATCCGTCGCACGGGCCGCAAGCCCAATGTCACCCCCATGGCAAACAGGGCACATGGCGCTGCCGCGTTTGCCAGATAGTCAATCAGCGTTTGCAAAGCCTGTGGCGGGCGCACCTCCAATACAGCCGCGCAAATCCCGATAATCGTTGCCATGATAAAGGGATGCAGCAGGATTTTGCGCAGGACATCGGTAGCCAGGACCAAAGGAGATGGGCGATCTTCGCCGTCTGCTGACAGCGCCATCATCAAGGGCGCGATGATGAAATGCAGCATATTGTCGAAGCAGAACACCAAGGCGACGGGCACGACCGCTGCTTCCCCGAACGCCAGCAAGGCAAGGCCCGGTCCCATATACCCGATATTGCCATAGGCTGCACCCAAGCCCATCACGGTGCTTTGTGGAATTTGCCCATTGTTCCGGATGATCGCGATCACGAACATGATCGCAAAGACGATGAAGGTCGTCAGCGTTGTGGCGATGATGAAACGCCATTGGGTGAGTTCCTCAACGGGTGTGCGCGACAAAAGGTTGAAGAAAAGGGCCGGCAGGGCGATGTAGATGATGAAAATGTTCATCCATGCCAGGCCTTCCACGGGCGTGTGTAAAACCCGCGCCGCGGCAAAGCCGAGGGCTATCAGGCCGAAGAATGGAAGGACCAGACCGAGTACTTGCACGCCGTGATTATCCTCTGCGTTACCCCCGCGCGTTAGCGTTCTGAGGGCCGGTACGCAAGCACTTGAATTTATGACACAAACGGCTCACATTACTCGCATGAAATATT
>JBCCRB010000462.1:0-2307 GCA_039208465.1 Pseudomonadota bacterium | reverse complement strand
GCGTGCTGGCGGCAACCGTGATGCTTTAGCCATATTCATTGAAGGGATCGGCGAAAAAACTGCATGACCGCATCATGCATGGCCGGCGTTTCGATATGTCCCACGGCGTCATCGACATGGAAATATAACTGCGTTTCCGCCGAGGCTGCCGCGTAAGCCGCCGCCAACTCATCCCGCGCAAGTTCAAAACAGGCTTTTGGCGAACTCCAATCCTGCAGACCCGCACAAATCAACAGCGGTGTTGGCGCCGCCAAGCCAGCGATCTTTCCCGTCGAAAATCGTTTCAGCAAACCGGGAACCACCATATAATGGCCGTGCATATCATGCTGGCCGGTTTCAATCAGGCAGGCCAGATCGGAAAAGCAACAAAGGCTCGCCGCACAGGCAACCCGGGCATCAAGCGCTGCCAGCCAATAGGCTTGGGTTCCGCCCATTGAGAGCCCGTAAACCCCGATCCGGCTTTCATCAATTTCGCTTTGCTCGGCCAGAAATGTCATCCCGCACCGCAATTCGTGGATCATCCGACCAAAAAGGGTCGTGCCGTGCCACAGATGGGCTTTGACCCGCGCGGACTCATCCGGTGTCTGCCGCGCGGCAAAGCACGGCATCTCTATGCACAAAATAGCAAATCCCGCTTCGATCAGCACCTCGAAGTAAGGCTGGTGAACGGCGGGCCTGCCCTCAAACAATTCACGGCGCCCGATATCAAAGCGTTTTCCATGCGCGTGCAGATATAAGATGGCGGGCATTGGTGACGCCCGATTTTTCGGCACTGCATACCAGGCCGGCGCCACTTCACCATCATGGGTTTGGAAGGCAAGATCATGGAGCACCGCCGACCCCACATCCTTTTCACTGACCGTTTTCACGCCCTCAAAGCGCAGCGGTCGGCCAGCATAACCCAGCAACGCCTCCAGCTCTTTGCGCATATTATCCATTGCGTGGCCGGATGCCGTTTAACACCACCGACAGCACTGCCTGACCAATCTGGTCACGGTAACCTGGCTTGCGCACGGCGCTGCCGAGGATCGCCTCAATCTGCGTGTCAAAATCAGCGTAATGCTGCGTGACCGCCCAGATCATGAAGACCAGGTGATGCGGATCGATCGGCGCCAGCGTGCCTTGATCAATCCAATGCCGGATCACGCGGGCCTTTTCGTCGACCAGCGCTTTTAGCCGCGTGCGCAAGAACGTGCCCATCAGCGGCGCGCCGCGCTGAATTTCATTGGCAAAAAGCTTCGAGGCCTCCGGCTTTTCCGCCGACATTTTCAGCTTGATCGAAATATATTTGCGGATTTCCTCGATCGGGTCACCATCAGGATCGATATCGGCAAAAGGCTGCAGCCACTCTTCAACCGTCTGTTCGATAACGGTCGCATAGACCTCTTCCTTGGAGCCGAAATAGTAGAGCAAATTCGTCTTGGACATGCCGGCCCGCTCAGCGATCCGGTCAACGGTCGCGCCGCGGTATCCATCGGTCGAAAACACATCCAAGGCCGCTTGCGAGATGATCGCCCGGTTTTCAAGTTGGATTCGGCTTAACTTGGCTTCCTTCTTGGGCTGTTGCTGCGCTGCCAATGCCGTCTTCCTCCTTGTTTGCACGTCAGGCTGTAAATCCCGCTTGACCCCGTGTCATGCCTTTCATACCGTTCGAATTTGACCAACCAGTCAAGTTTTAAAAGCCTGTCCTTTGGGAGTGCAACCATGAACACCCATACCCCTGCCCCCGGTGAAAACCTGCGCATTGACGGCGACCGCCTTTGGGATGCGCTGATGGAAATGGCAAAGATCGGGCCAGGCATTGCAGGCGGCAACAATCGACAAACCGTCACCGATGAGGACGCCGAGGGCCGCGCGCTTTTCCAAAAATGGTGCGAGGATGCAGGCCTGACCATGGGCGTTGATGCGATGGGGACCATGTTCATGCGGCGCGAGGGCACCGACCCGGACGCGCTGCCGGTCTATGTCGGTTCGCACTTGGATACCCAGCCCACCGGCGGCAAATATGATGGCGTACTCGGCGTTTTGGCCGGCCTTGAGATCATCCGCACGATGAACGATCTCGACATCAAGACCAAACATCCGATCGTCGTGACCAACTGGACCAATGAGGAAGGGACACGCTTTGCCCCCGCCATGATGGCATCAGGCGTATTTGCCGGTGTGCTCGATCAGGATGACGTCTATGGGCACACCGACGCGGAGGGCAAACGCTTTGGCGATGAATTGCAGCGCATCGGTTGGAAGGGCGAGGAAAAAGTCGGCGATCGTAAGATGCACGCCTTCTTTGAACTGCACATCGAGCAG
>JBCCRB010000461.1:0-2309 GCA_039208465.1 Pseudomonadota bacterium | reverse complement strand
TGTGGATGGGCGTGTTCAATATTCCTACGAGGATCTTAAGCGGCGGGTGCAGCTTGTAGCGGCCCATTTAAAGCCTGCCCTGCGGGCGGGCCGCGTTGGTGTTTTGGGGTCGCGCAGTGCCGAGGCCTGTATTGGCTTTCTCGGCACGGGTTGGGCTGGCGGCACGTATGTTCCTTTGGGCCTGAGCCAGCCCGAGGCGCGCTTGATTGCGCTCTTGGAAAGGCTGGAACTTGACGCCCTCATTGTCGATAAAGCGGGCGCCAAACTGCTCTCGCCAGCATTGCGACGGGCAGCGCCGGACTTGATCCTGGCGCCGGATGGCGCGACCGGAAAAGTACATCCAATTGGCAAGACGGGCACAACCGAGATTGCCCAGATGCTTCCAGAACCGGCCGAGGTGTCTCCGGATCATCTGGCCTATATCATTTTCACCTCCGGCACGACCGGCATGCCGAAAGGCGTGATGGTCAGTTCGCGTTCGATCGGCCTTTATCTGGATGCGATTGAGCCTTGGTACCGACTGACACCGAACGACCGCGCCGCAGAGACTTGCGAGACCAGCTTCGATCTGTCGATCCACAATATGATGACCGCTTGGCGTGCCGGCGCCGCCCTATGTATCATGCGCCCGCTTGATTTGGTGGCCCCTGCCCGGTTCATCCGCGCCCATCAGATTACCACCTGGCTTTCGGTGCCTTCGATTATCGCGCTGATGCGCCAGGCGGGTACGCTGACGCCCGGTAGCCTGCCGTCTTTGAGGCTTTGCTGGTTTTGCGGGGAACCGCTGTCGGCGCAGGCCGTGCGCGAATGGGCGCAAGCCGCGCCGAATGCGGTTATCGAGAACTTTTACGGGCCAACCGAAATTACAATTGCAGTGCTGCGTCAACGCTGGAACGGCAATGGACCGATCACACCGTCACGTGGCATCGTGGCCATCGGCAAACCCATTGCCGGCATTGACGTGCTGATCGTGGACGAACAGCGCAAGCCGGTGCCGATCGGCACACCTGGCGAGATCGTGCTGGCGGGGGAACAATGCGCGGATGGCTACTTCCGCATGCCGGACCTGACTGCAGAGCGCTTTCCGGTCATCAACGGCAAGCCGGGCTATATGACCGGCGACCGTGGCTATATGGATGAAAAGGGTGTGTTCCATCATCTTGGCCGGCTCGATAACCAGATCAAATTCAAAGGCCATCGTATCGAATTAGAAGAAATTGATGCCAAGCTGCGCGAGGCCGCGGGTGCGGAGATGGTCGGCACCGTGACATGGCCGATGCATGGCGACATGGTCGGTGGGCTTGCCGGGTTTTTCACCAAGCCCGGTCTTGATGCGGACGCGGTACGCAGGAAACTACGCGCCTTGCTGCCGCCGCATATGGTGCCCGATCACCTCGAAAATCTAGATGACATGCCGCTCAGCGCCAATGGCAAAGTTGATCGCAAAGCATTGATCGCGCTGCTCGACCGGCGCCAAAAAGCAAAGGCGGTCGCCTGATGAGCACGGTCGTATCACCACAGCAGAGCGGCGGTTTTTCAGGTCCGCTCGCCTGGCGTCGTTGGTGGCTCGGCATCGACCGCAATGAGGATGTCATCGCTTTTGCGCAAACGCTCACCGGGCAAGCGCTGATCCATGCGGTGTTGCTGGGTTGCCTTGCGTTGATGCCCGGTATCCGGTTGAGCCATGTGGCGGTTATGGCGGTCGCGCTGATTTTGTGCTGGGCATTTCCAACGCGGCGCCTGCTGGTAGTCGCCCTGACCGGCGCCGGCTATTTCCTGCTTCGCCCGTTCAAGGCGGCTGAACTCTATGATTATGTCGCGCAATCGCCATTGGCGACATTTTTTGGATCGGTGGGGCTGCCGGCAGATTTGATGCTCGTCCCGCTTGGCCTTGTGTTTTTGGTCTTTGCGGCTGCGATGATGTGGAACCAGACGCATCGCTTCATCGTGCCGATCAGCGACAGGCCGCTTGTCTTCATGGTGTATGTGAGCGTCCTTCTCACCGTGGCGACCGTGACTTTACCGACTGATCACGCGCTGTACTTGCCGGCATGGCTGAGCCTTGCATTTCTAACCCAGACTTTCTTCTTTCTCGGCTATGTGTTGATTGACATGCGGGGTAAAACCCCACTGCCAACGCCGTTGAAGTTTGGCTTCATGCGTCCGGTCTGGATCGGTTTTGCCACGCCGATCAAGGGACCTGCTTTTTTCGTCAAGCATGAGAGCAAGTCAGATCGCGATCTTGCTGTCGCCCGCCTTAAGGGTTTGAAACTCATCGTTTGGGCGTCGATCCTCTATCTCATATTCGA
>JBCCRB010000460.1:0-2310 GCA_039208465.1 Pseudomonadota bacterium | reverse complement strand
CGGTCATTGCCGCAACAGATGGCCGTGGGGGGCTTATCACTGGCAAAGAACTTCTCAAGCGCATACCAGATCAGCTGATGTTCGCCTGTGGAACCGAAAAGATCGGTTGACTGTACGAGCGTCGGATCAAATTCAATCCCGCTCTCGGCAAGTGCAGCGCGATAGCCACGCAAACGTAGCCGCGTCGCTTCCTGTGCAGGCGCAAGGGTCAAATAGGCGATGCGGCGGTGCCCATGTTCGACAACCGCGCGTGTCAGGCCCAACTGGCCGGCTTCATCGTCCGGCACCACGGCAGGTGTCCCGAAATCATCGAAGCAATTAACCAGCACCTTCGGGGTCCCCTCCGCAGGCAGTTCGACATCCAATGGCTTGTGGTAGTCGGCGACGTAGAGGATCCCTTCGACGCGATGCTCCTGAAAAGTGCGTACGAGATCCGGTACGCGCTCGAGACGCCCCCCTGTATCGGAAATCAGCAATGTTTTTCTTGATCGTTCAATGACCGCTTGCGCGCCTTGAACAATATGGAGTTCCGGCAGGCCGGCAGCGGCCGAACCTTCCTCGGCGCTACTGATCGCGCCGGTGATCAAGCCAATAAGGCCTGACTTATTGGATTTTATGGAACGTGCCGCGTGCGAGGGCACGTAGCCCAATTCTTCCATCGCTTTATGGACGGCACGCTTTGTGTCTTTGGCCACCGGTGCGTCGGCATTGAGCACCCGGCTGACTGTCTTTGGCGAAACGCCGGCGCGCGCCGCAACATCGTAGATCGTCGCCAACTTGCCTCCTCCCAAAAGCTTGTTTGCATCGACAATGACACCAATGTCATGACACCGGTGTCATTGTCAAGTCGTTACCATCACTGAACCGCGCTATTGCTGCCTTGAGACGAGAACAGCGGTTGGTCACCAACTGGCCTAACGTCATCTGGGTGACACTGCGACGACTGGTTTTGACAGCCAGCTTGGCGGTCAGAGCGGCTTTCAACAATCGTCGATTTACAAGAATACAAACGTTTGTATTGACCGATTGCCGGTGATCTGCGCAATATTCTTTTTCGGTTCAACATGGTCTTTTGGGAGGAGCTCGCCATGTCACATCCTATTATCCGTCGCCATTTTGTGGCCTTAGCGACCGCCGCAGCGACCGCATTTGCATTTGCACCTGCTGCTTTGGCGCAGGACGCCTGCCTTGGTACAGCTGAAGCGCTGCATCTGTCTGACGAGCAGAAACAGGACATTGCGGGCCGTGACCTGCGGTTTGGTTTTCTCACCAACAACAATTCAGATGATTTCAGCCGTACGTTGATTTCAGGCGGTGAAAGCTATGCCGCCGAGGTTGGCGTGGAACTGATCGTCAATTCCGCCGATTTTGACGCCAACACCCAATTGTCGCAATTCGATGCGCTGGTACAGCAGCAGGTCGATGGCATCTTCTTGACGGCAGTCGATGCCGGATCCATCGGGCAAGCGGTGCGCCGCGCCAACGACGCGGATATCCCCGTCTTCATCGTTGGCGGTGCGCCGGCCCGTGGCGACGTTATCTCGGTCATGAATGCGTCTTCGTACCAGGGGTCGTATGATGCCGGGATCGCCCTCATGGATCGCATTGGCGAGCCGAACGCGAAGATCGCTGTTCTCGGTATTCCGTTTGCTTTGCAGACCATCCGGGACCGTGAAAAAGGTATCCTAGACGCTGTTGGTGAAAAGGGCGGGCAGCTCGTATCGCTGCAGTCAGATTTCAGCCAGGAAATCTTGCTCCAACTGGCCACTAACGTAATCCAGGCCAATGAAGATCTGGGCGGCATTTTCGCCACTTGGTCATTGGCTGTGAATGCAGCAACCGAGGCGGTCAAGCAATCTGGCCGTGATATTCCAATCGCTGGCTATGATTCCGAGGCCCCAGGCTATGCCGAATTGGCAGCGGGTAACACCAACATCGTCGCGCTTTCCGGTCAGCAGGCCTCGGTGCAGGGCCGCGCGGCCATCGAGGGTCTGGCACAGGCCATCCTGGGTGGTGAACTGTGTGACGAAATCATCACGCCCAACCTGTTGGTCACGGCAGATAACTACGAAGAAATGTGGACCGTTCAATATCCGGGCGCCACACCGCCCTGGCAGTAATCCTCCAAGCGTGAGCGCGGCGCGGATACGATCGTTTTCGCGCTGCGTTTGCTTTTTCGGCGCGCCGCCATGACCCCGATTCTCGCCCTTCAAAACGTCACCAAGCGCTTTCCCGGCGTGTTGGCGCTTGATGATGTCTCGTTTGAAGCCCACGCTGGCGAAGTGCATGCGGTGATGGGCGAAAACGGTG
>JBCCRB010000459.1:0-2337 GCA_039208465.1 Pseudomonadota bacterium | reverse complement strand
AGCCCGCAGATGATCATGCCACAAAAGGCGATCGAGCGGCTGCACGCGCTTACCAAACACCGCGAGCCTATAGTCTCGACCGAAGTCGGCCAGCACCAGATGTGGGCCGCGCAATACCTGAATTTCGAGGACCCGAACCGTTGGATGACCTCCGGTGGTCTGGGCACGATGGGCTACGGCTTTCCGGCCTCGATCGGGGTGCAGATGGGCCATCCGGACGCGTTGGTGATCAACGTGGCCGGTGAAGCGTCGTGGCTGATGAACATGCAGGAACTGGGCACGGCGATGCAGTTCAACCTGCCTGTGAAACAGTTCATTCTCAACAACGAACGCTTGGGTATGGTGCGCCAGTGGCAGGAACTGCTGCATGGCGAGCGGTATTCGCACAGCTGGTCCGAAAGCCTGCCGGACTTCGTGAAACTGGCTGAGGCGTTTGGCGCAAAGGGTATCCTGTGCTCGGACCCTGCGGATCTGGACGAGGCGATCATGGAGATGATCAACCACAACGGCCCTGTGCTGTTTGATTGCCTCGTGGAAAAGCACGAAAACTGCTTTCCCATGATCCCGTCGGGCAAGGCCCATAACGAGATGCTGCTGGGCGAGGCCGAGACGCAAGGCGTGATTGATGCAAAGGGGAGCGTGTTGGTGTGATCAGACGCGCGCTGACATTGGCCTGTATCGCCGGTTTGGCGGGCTGCACCATAAACCGCGCGCCTGTGCCCTACACAGTGATGGAGGCAGGCGAGGTTCAAGTGCACAGCGACATCACTCTCGAGCGTGGGACGGCAGCGGCGTTTGAAGACTTCACAAGCGCGGGCGAAGCTTATGGCGTCATGTATGTGGCACCGAATGGCGGTGACCATTACTGGCGCGTGGGGTCCTTCAGCGCGCGGGACGTCGATCATGAGGCGCGGGTGAAATGTGCGGCGATCATACAAGCCGCCTGCATTCGCTATGCCACGATCAACCCTCAGTCGGTGGACCTTGATACTGCAATCCCTGCGCGCATTGAACGCCAACTGCGCCGCGCAATGCGCCGCACCAAGACGGGTGATTTTGTTGCAATCGCCGTCATGCCCACAGGGGCCTATGGCTACGGGTTCAACTACGACACGGCGGATGAGGCCGAAGCCCGTGCGCTCAAGGAATGCGCCGCCGAAATCGCGTCGGAACAGAAGACTGTGGATGCCGACATCCTGCCCACTCTTATCGATGCCGGACTTTTTGAGTGCCGGCTTTTTCAAACCTACCGTCGCTGACGCGACATTTCGGAGGCCCGATGTCTGCCCTAAAACTCAAAAAAGGCTCTACCAGCCATTCCGCTTACAACCTGCGCCCCACGTTCTCGGACGTCGTGGAAAAGCACACTCTTGCCGTTTTGGTCGAAAACGAACCCGGCGTGCTGGCCCGTGTGATCGGTCTGTTTTCCGGGCGGGGTTACAACATCGAAAGCCTGACCGTGGCAGAGGTCGACCATCAGGGGCATCTGAGCCGCATCACCATCGTGACCACCGGAACGCCGCAGGTGATCGAACAGATCAAGGCGCAGCTGGGCCGCATCGTGTCGGTTCACAAGGTCAATGACCTGACCGTTGAGGGCGCCTCTGTCGAGCGGGAGTTGGCGATGTTCAAGGTTGCAGGCCAAGGCGACAAGCGGGTCGAGGCGCTGCGGCTGGCGGACATTTTTCGCGCCAATGTTGTCGACAGCACGCTCGAAAGTTTCATTTTTGAAATTACGGGTGCACCTGAAAAGATTGACGCCTTTGCGGATCTGATGCGGCCCCTCGGGCTGGTTGAAGTCGCGCGCACAGGCGTCGCCGCCCTGCCCCGCGGCGACTAACGGAACGCGACATCCGGTTGCAGCAGCCTCTGGTGGAACGTCAAAAGATCGTCAAGCGTGCAGTAGCCTGATGTTTTGGCCGCCGCTTTGGCTTTGCCGATGCCCGTGCCGAGGTGTTCATAGACCATGCGTACGACGCGATCAGTATCGGTCGTTTCACGTACGGTGCGCGCAACATAGCCGACCCAGTAGTTGTTTTCAAAGGACGTCACCCGGCTGAGGAAATTATAGGAGGCAGTCATTGAGTCCTTGCGGGAGATCAGCGCGGCAATCCCATCCTCCTGCCGCAAAACGAGGCCGCGAAATTCGCGCGCCGCACGGTCAGTGCCAAGGCCTTGTGACTCCATCGCAGCGCGCGCCTCATACCCGCGGATGAACGTGGCCTGCCCGTCGCGAAAGACCCGGACCAATCCGCTTACGTATTGGTCACGCGCCAGAAAACTGCTCCGGGAAAATCGGTAAAAACCGGTCGGAAACAAGTCCTCGCTCACGTCATT
>JBCCRB010000458.1:0-2345 GCA_039208465.1 Pseudomonadota bacterium | reverse complement strand
GCGATTAATTCCGGCCCCAGACCCACCAGCAATTCAACGCTGACCCGCGCCCCTAGCAGCGCCACGCCGATGCGCAAGATGGTTTTGGCAGAAAATTCGATGCCGGGTACGCAACGACCTTCTTCGGCCAGAAAGTGAAACGCGATCCCCAGAAGCAATGCCATCAGCATGGCCGGAGCACCATAATGCTCAGTCATGAACTGGGCGGCGATCGCAATAACACCGGCAACCAGGATGCCAGGAAACAGCCGTGAAAACGCCGCGTGCAGCCGCTGGAAACGCTCATCCGCCTTAATAGCATCCATACCAAACTATCCTGGAAAAACAGCAACGGCCGAACAGGCCGCTGCGGGGAAAAATCAACGCACGATCAGCACAGAACAGGGTGAACGCCGTGCAACGCGTGCCGCGGTCGACCCAAGAAAATAATCTTCGATACCCGGCTGATGCGACCCGACAATGATCAGATCCGCTTCATCATCGGCCGCAAAGCGCGTAATTTCAACGCCGGGCTTACCCGTAATGACCGCAGCCGACATGTTTTTGCGCATACCGATTACGGCTTCCAACCGCTCCATCACCTTCTGCGAAATGTGGTTTTCGGATTTGACGGTCACGAACTCGGCAACAAAGCCCGGCACATTTTCAAGCACGGTCAACAAGGTGATCTTGCCGTCAGGCGCCATCAAGTGACGCGCCGTTTCGATCTTCTTTTCGACCAGGGATTCATGGTCAAGCGCGACGGGAATGATGATGTTCTTATACATGTGACTGGCTCCTTTGCGTTTCGACGGGGTCCATTATCAGGCGCAAGCCGCCGTCATTTTTCGTGCTGCGTCAAGATAAAGAACCGGCACAACAAGGCCCTCACGCCGGGCCCGTTCAATCGATTGCGCCCGCCTGCTGCCGGGCAGACGCGCCCCTTCCAACTGTTCAACCGCGCGCAACAAAGCTTCAGCACGCTCGACAAATCCCACGCCCTCAGGTGGATAAAAGGCAATTAGGAACTGCCCGGTACCAGGCTTGTCGCCAGTCGCCGTGAAGAAGGAACCTGCGTCAGTACTGAAATTGGCGCCGGTCATCGCGGCTGCAAACACTTCAACCATCAAAGCCAGGGCCGTTCCCTTGGCTTCACCGATCGGGACCATCGTACCGGCAAGCGCTGCTTCCGGATCGGTCGTCGGTTGGCCTTCACTGTCCAGTGCCCAACCTTCCGGGATTGCTTGACTGGTCTTGCGGGCGTGCATCACCTTGCCCCGCGCGACTTTGGACAGCGACAGATCAATGACCAGCGGTGGCCCGTGCGAACGTGGCACGGCAAACGCAATTGGGTTTGTTCCATAAAGCGGTTCACGCGCACCCCATGGCGCGACCGCAGCCGGTGCGTTGGCAAACATCATGCCCACCACGCCCTTTTCCGCCAAACGCGCCACCTGCACCGACAAGGCGCCGCAATGATGCGACCGGGAAATGCCAGCCGTTGCCACCCCATGCGATGCCGCCAGCGGCGCCAAAGCATCAATGGCTTGATCCAACGCCGGATAGGCAAAGCCATGATCAGCATCGATCATAAGCGCGGCCGGCTTTGGGGCAGACAAATTAACTTCGGCGTGTGGATTGATCTTGCCGCTGCGCACCTGGGCCGCATAATCGGCGAGTCGCGAAAAACCGTGCCCTGACTGACCTTCGGCTTCAGCAGCAACCAACGCCCGCGCGACCGAGCGCGCTGCCACAGACGGTACGCCGCAAGATAGCAGAGCTTCGACGATTAATGCCTCCGCTTCTGCTATCGATATGCGTTCGGTTCCGCCGTCCATGGACTGTTGGGGCCGCATCCTGGGCGGCCCCACCCTCTTCTGATCATGCGCTGCGATAGAGCTTTGTCATCGAAAACTCCCGGTGCCCCAGCGCCTCGGCAGCCGTATTGCGGCCATTGGCTGTGCGCCGGATCATATCAATCAGCGCATCACCGGCCTCATCAATGGTCTGTTCGCGACGCAATATGCCCGACACATCCACATCGACATGTTCACCCATGGTGCGCACCGTACGCGGATTTGCGGTGATCTTGATCACCGGAACAATCGGGTTGCCAACCACATTGCCCTGACCGGTCGGGAACGTATGGATGACCGCACCGCCGGCCGCCATCAGCGTCACGCATTCTGCCGCTGCCGATGAGGAATCCATGAAATAAAGCCCATTGCCGGAATTCGGTTGCTCGGCCGGTTCAAGGATGTCGATATATTGCGAGGTCCGGCCGATCTTCTCCAGATTTCCCAACGCTTTTTCTTCGATGGTTGTCAAACCACCTTCAATGTTGCCCTTCGTCGGCTGGCTGTCAG
>JBCCRB010000457.1:0-2347 GCA_039208465.1 Pseudomonadota bacterium | reverse complement strand
CGATGTCGCTTTCTGAAACGAAAACGCCGGCATCTGCATCCCAAAAAGCATGTACTGTAAAGCTACGTTTCACCTCAGTGACTCCCTATCGAAACGTTTTGATCACTCGCCCGGTGTCTCTTACTGATTTGGTCTGGCACTTACTAAGTACATCAAATAGGCCATGAAAAGCGAATTTTTATGGTGTCGAAGAAACTTCGCCTGCCCGTCAGATCAGGTTTTGCAAGAAGCGGCGACGGGCGCGATCATACCAACGACGTCCCATAACCACTTCACTTAGATCGGTAAAAACGGTTGGAGGCCTCGCCCGGAATCGAACCGGGGTACACGGATTTGCAATCCGCTGCGTCACCACTCCGCCACGAGGCCTCGTCCCGTCATATGCGCTTAAAGGCGCACAAGCCCGCGCCTGTTATCAGAGGGTTTTCAGGGCGGCAAGCGCACCACCGCAAAGGAACAGCGTTTAAGGTAAGTTTTTTATGTGCACCCTTCGATGCGTCTTCGGCACATTTTCATTTGCATCATCAGACTGCTTTGGTATATGCGCGTTTCGCTATCAGCGATCCCCAGTAGCTCAGCGGTAGAGCGCTCGACTGTTAATCGATCGGTCGTAGGTTCGAATCCTACCTGGGGAGCCATTTTCCGCCACTTATGTCTAAGTCAGTTGCGTATTTGCTCACGCAGTCGTTGAATTGTGCAATCCGCGCGCCAGTTGTGAACGTAACACTTCGAAACTGGCTCAATCATTCGTTATTCCATTGGCAAACAGCACTTTTCCTGACGCCCCGATCATACTGTGGTTTCGCGACGATCTGCGCCTGCGCGATAATGCGGCGCTCACCGCAGCGGCTAAAAGCGGTCAGCCAATCATTCCCCTTTTCATCTTCGAGACCGACGACAACAAGGTCCCTTATGGTGGCGCCCAGGAGTGGTGGCTGCATCATTCGCTGGCCTCGCTCACCGCATCGCTGGAAGAGCTTGGCCAAAAACTGATCCTGCGCCGTGGCAAGAGCCGGCAAATCCTGGACGCGTTGATTGAAGAAACCGGCGCCCGCTCCGTCGTGTGGAACCGGCGCTACTGCCGCTTCGGCATCGACAATGATTGTGTGATCAAGAAAGACCTGACCCAGCGCGGCATCACCGCAACCAGCTTTGACGGCCGCCTGATGCATGAGCCGACCCAGGTTAAAACCGGCTCCGGCGGCCCCTACCGCGTTTACACGCCGTCTGGAAAGCCTTTAGCGCATCTGTGACACCGCGCTCACCGATCGCACGGCCAAAAACCATGCACGCACCCGCCAATTGGCCCGAAAGCGATAAGCTCGACGCATGGGGACTGCTGCCGACAAAACCGGATTGGGCCGATGGTTTGCGCGAAAATTGGCAGCCGGGTGAAGACGGCGCGATAGAAAAACTCGGCCACTTCCTCGACGATGCCATCGGCAATTACGACACCGACCGCGACTTTCCCGCGGTCGAGGGCACGTCGAAACTCTCCCCGCATCTGGCGTTCGGCGAAATCTCACCCTCCCAGATCTGGGCCCGGATCGACCATGTCGCGGACCAGCATCCGTCCGCCGATGTCACGACCTTTCGAAAAGAGTTGGTCTGGCGTGAGTTTGCCTACCATTTGCTGGTCAACTTCACCGATCTGAAAACCAACAACTACAACAGCCAGTTCGACCAATTTCCCTGGGCCGACAGCGCCGAGCACTTGAAAGCTTGGCAGCGCGGCATGACCGGCTATCCCATTGTCGATGCCGGCATGCGCCAGCTTTATGAAACCGGGTGGATGCACAACCGTGTGCGCATGATCGTCGGCTCGTTCCTGGTCAAGCATTTGCTGCTGGATTGGCGCCACGGCGAACTTTGGTTCTGGGACACGCTGGTCGATGCCGATCCGGCCTCCAACACGGCCTCATGGCAATGGGTGGCGGGCTCCGGCGCCGATGCCGCGCCTTATTTCCGCATTTTCAACCCGATTACCCAGGGCGAAAAGTTCGACGCCGACGGCGCCTATGTGAAAAAATGGGTGCCCGAACTGGAAGCCCTGCCGACCAAATACATCCATAAACCGTGGGAAGTCCCGTCACACCTGTTGGCAAAAGCCGGCATCAAGCTGGGCGATACCTACCCCCACCCCATCGTGGACCATAAAAAAGCGCGCGAGCGGGCACTCGACGCGTATCAGCAAATGAGAGGACTGGCCGCTTGAATATGCATATCAATAGCCGCGATCTGCCCATAACGCAGCGCGGCGACCGGCAACGCATCGCCATTATTGGCACCGGTATTTCAGGCATTTCGGCTGCATGGTCTCTCAATCCCGCCCATGATGTCACTGTCT
>JBCCRB010000456.1:0-2363 GCA_039208465.1 Pseudomonadota bacterium | reverse complement strand
GACCATCGGCGAAGCGCTCGACGTTTCAACGGCGACCGTCTCACTGGCACTGCGCGACAGCCCGTTGGTGGCAGAGGCGACAAAGGCAAAAGTCAAAGCCTATGCGCTGGAAATCGGCTACATTTACAACCGCCGTGCAGCATCGCTGCGCACTTCAAAGTCAGGCATTGTCGGTGTTGTCGTCCACGACATCATGAACCCGTTTTATGCCGAGATCCTGCGCGCCATTGAGCGCGAGTTGGACAAGAGCAAACAGACGTTCCTCTTATCCAACCATTATGATTCAACCGAAAAGCAACGGGACTTTCTCGAAACACTCATGCAATTGGGCGCCGACGGGGTGATCATGTCACCGGCCATCGACACCACACCGGCTGACATCGAATTTGCGCGGCGCAACGGTTTGCCCTTCGTCTTTGTCGCCCGATCCGTCGATGGGGTCAGCGTGCCGGTTTTTCGCGGCGATGACGCCTATGGCATCGGCCTGGCGACCAACCATCTGATTAGCCTCGGTCATAAACGGATCGCGATGATCGGCGGCACCGACGAAACCTCGACCGGGCGTGACCGATACCGCGGCTATCGCGACGCCATGGAAGCAGCGGGCCTTGAGGTCATGTCGAGCTGGCGCATTCCGGGCCCGCGCACAAAAGATGCAGGCTTCGGTGCTGCCAGTCATCTGCTCGCCTTGTCACCCCGCCCGACAGCTGCCGTTTGCTGGAACGATCTGGTTGCCATCGGCTTGATGAGTGGCATCGCACGGGCCGGCCTCGTGCCAGGCCATGATATCTCGGTGACCGGCTATGACGACCTTGAAGAAGCATCCATCGCGACGCCAGCCCTGACCACCGTTTGGAACGGCCAGCGCGATGTCGGCACGATGGCTGCCCGTGCCTTGTTGCAACGGGTGGAAGGCAAACAGCCAACATCGGGTGACCTCACCCTGATCAAACCTGAACTAAGGGTTCGTCAGTCTGTCACCGCACCGGGCGAGCAAGCCCCGTGAGCCATGCGCAGGTTCTAATCAGCCAAACCGGCCATGCTGTCACCCGTGCCGGGCTGAAGGCACAGTTTCAGACCGCTTATCTGCAAGACCTGCCATCCCTTGATGAGGCATCGCGCGCCAACATTTGCGCCATTGCGACCTTGATGAATCCGATTGATCAAAAAATCATGGATCAGTTGCCTAACCTGAAAATTATTGCCAGCTTCGGTGTGGGATATGATCATGTTGACGCCGATGCCGCCGCGAAGAAAAACATTATCGTCACCCACACGCCAACCGTGCTTGATGATGAAGTCGCCGACACAACGATTGGCCTCCTGCTCAATGCCGTCCGCGAATTGTCGAGCGCCGAGCGCTACCTGCGTAGCGGCCAATGGGTCAAAAACGGCAGTTACCGGCTCACGCCGCTAACGCTGCGTAACCGGAAAGTTGGGATTTACGGGATGGGCCGGATCGGCCGTGCGATTGCCCGCCGCCTCGAAGGTTTTGGCGTGTCCATCGCCTACCACAACCGGTCGCCCGTGCCGGACCTTGGCTATCCCTATCATGCAACACTGATGGAACTGGCATCCCATGTCGACACGCTGATCAATGTGGTGCCGGCAACGCCGCAGACCACCGGGGCCGTCAACGCACCCATCTTGTCAGCGCTTGGCGCCGATGGTGTCCTGATCAATATCGGGCGCGGCGCAACGGTCAATGAGGCCGATCTGGCCGCCGCCCTTGAAAATGGTGTAATCGCCGCCGCCGGTCTTGATGTGTTCCGCGATGAACCACACGTGCCACAAGCCTTGCTGGACGCCCCCAACACGGTACTGTTGCCCCATGTCGGTTCGGCATCCATGCACACGCGAACGGCGATGGGCCAATTGGTGATCGACAATCTAGCGGCTTGGTTTGAAAAAGGGAGCGCTTTGACGCCAGTGCCCGAGACCGCCCATCTCAACGATCTGGGCGACGTCGTTTAACCAGCCATTCACCTTATTGCTTCACGATTGCCTGTGTTTCGGCAAACCAGGTAGACAAGCAATGCGGTTCAACGGACCCGACATTTTCAATGCAGTGGCCATCCTTGGCGTCGGCTGCATGATCATCGCGGCAAACAGGCCGTAGATGAGCGAGGCGTCACGCTGGAAGATCAGTGGGCCGGGTGTCACCCCATGGATCAAGAAGGCACCCACCAGAAGCGCTGCGGTCAGGTTGCCGGGAATGCCAAGGGTCAACAGCGGGATCAGGTTTGCGCCCGAGACGGCGGAATTCGCGCTTTCCGTTGCGGCAATGCCTTCGGGCGCGCCCGTGCCCAGTTTTTCAGGCGCTTTCGAGAAGCGCTTGGTGGCCGCATAGCTCAGGAAGGCGG
>JBCCRB010000455.1:0-2368 GCA_039208465.1 Pseudomonadota bacterium | reverse complement strand
GAATGGGTTGGTTTGCGCAATTATGCCGCGCTGCTGGAAGACCCGAATTTTTATACCTCTTTGTGGAACAATCTACTCTGGTTGATCCTTTATATGCTGGCCGTGCCGCTGGGTCTGGCGATTGCGCTCTTCCTGAACCAGACGGTGACCGGGATCCGGATCTACAAATCCCTGTTCTTCTTTCCCTTCGTGATCAGTCAGGTGGTCGTCGGCTTGATCTTTTCCTGGGCCTACAACCCTGAATTCGGGCTGATTGCCGAAATCTGGGGCTGGTTCTTCTGCGAGGAGCGGATCAACATTGTCGGCAATGTCACGACCGTCTGCTCAGTGGATCCGCCATCAATCCTGGGCGATGAAAATCTCGCGACCTACGGCATCATCATCGCCGGCCTGTGGCCGCAAATCGCTTACTGCATGATCTTGTATCTGACGGGCTTGAACAATGTCGCGCCCGACCAGATTGAGGCGGGGCGCCTGGATGGGGCCAAAGGCTGGAAAATGCTGTGGCACGTGATCCTGCCGCAATTGAAGCCGGCCACTTTCATCGCGATTGTTGTCACGGTTATTGGCGCGCTGCGCTCGTTCGACATGATCGCCACCATGACTCAGGGCGGGCCGTTCGGCTCCACCAATGTCCTGGCCTACTACATGTACGATCAGGCAGTTGGTGAAGGAGTGGGGCGCTATGGCTACGGTTCCGCAATTGCGGTCGTGTTGTTCGCCATCATGCTTGTCTACATCTCCTACTTCCTCTGGCAAATGTATCTCGATGAGAAGGAGGCGCGCTGATGTTTCCCCGTCCAATTGAAAAAGCGCCGGCGTCTTCACAGCTTGCCTATAAGGCAGCGCTCCCGATCGCTTTGCTGGTCTGGTTGTTGCCCCTGTTGGCGATCTTCATGACATCGATCCGCACCGCAGCTGATATCAACACGGGTAATGTGTTCGGGATCCCAAGCGAGTTCGCCTTTTTCCAAAACTATTGGGAAGTGCTCTCACAGCCAAAAGCGCTCGACTACATGCTCAATACGCTGATCATCACCGTGCCGACTGTCATTATCTCGGTCGGTCTTGCCTGTCTGACCGGCTACGCGCTGGCAATCTACCGGTTCCGCTGGGCGCTGCCCCTTTTCTTTGTCTTTGTTGCGGGCAATTTCGTGCCGTTTCAAATCCTGATGCTGCCGGTCGTTGACCTGTCAACGCGCCTTGAAATGATCAATACGGTGCCAGGCCTTGTGATGTTTCATGCCGCCTTCCAAACCGGGTTTTGTACGCTGTTCATGCGCAACTTCATCAAGGCTTTGCCTTACGAGTTGATCGAAGCAGCGCGCATCGAGGGTGTCGATGAATTTAAGATCTTCTGGCATCTGGTGATGCCGCTGGTAAAACCGGCCATCGCGGCGCTTGCCGTTCTCATTTTCACCTTCATCTGGAACGATTTCTTCTGGGCCACGGTGATGCTGCAGGACGACGCGAAACTGCCGATCACCGTTGGCGTGCGCACCCTGAACGGCGAATTTGTCCAGCAATGGCAATTGGTCTCGGCCGCCTCGCTTTTGGCAGCCGTCCCACCGGTCATCATGTTCTTTGCCATGCAGAAACACTTTATTGCGGGCCTGACATTGGGCGCGACAAAGGGGTAGATCCAATTGCACAAGCTCGCCAAACGGGGCGCCGATATCGCCATCGAATGCTGGCGGTTGGATGGTGCGGATCGAACTGCTGTGTTCGCCTGTTTCGATGGCGGTGTGCCGGCGATGGTGTATTTCGGCCATCATCTGCCACAAGGTGAAGATTTGAGCGCGCTTGCGCGCATGACCATGCCCAACATTGCTGGCGGCCAATTAGATCCGGTCGTCCCACTCACTTTGGTGCCGACATCAATGGACGGTTGGCAGGGTCATCCGGGGATTATCATTCGCGAACCCGACGGGCGCACCGTCGAGCCGGTCTGGCGCAGCACTGAACTCGTTTCGGAAGCATCGAACCATTTGCGATGGACGGTTCTGGAAAGCGGCGACGAAGTCCGCTTTACGCTGGTGCTAGATGTGCGCATGGACTTAAGCGGCATCCTCGCCATCGAGTCCGCCTACAAATCGGCGGAAGGCTATCGCGTGGAATGGTTCTCCTGCGCCGCCATACCCGTGCCACCCTATCTGAACCGCATCATTGATCATGGCGGCCGTTGGACCGGCGAATTTCAGCGCCAGGAACGCGACTTTACGCTTGGCCAACATGTGCGTGAGAGCCGCGAAGGCCGTACTGGGCATGCGCATTTTCCGGGCATGATTTTCGCCGCCGACGCATGCGATGAGAACAATGGCGAATGCTTGGGCGTTACCATCCCTTGGTCTGGCGGCCACCGGATCAT
>JBCCRB010000454.1:0-2381 GCA_039208465.1 Pseudomonadota bacterium | reverse complement strand
GGGCCCTTGGGCGCCATCATGATCACGTCAACGCCCTCTTTGGGCTCGATCAGACCGAAGTGCACGTTCAGGCCGTGGGCGAAAGCAATCGCAGCGCCTTCACGGATGTTGTCGTGGACGTATTTCTTGTAGGTCTCGGCCTGCAGCTCGTCGGGCATTGTGAACATCATCACGTCACACCAGGCCGCCGCTTCCGCGATCCCCATAACTTCAAGGCCTTCGCCCTGAGCCTTCGCCGCAGAGGCAGAGCCTTCACGCAGCGCCACAACAAGGTTCTTGGCACCGCTGTCGCGCAGGTTCAACGCGTGGGCATGGCCCTGGGAGCCATAGCCGAGGATGGCCACTTTCTTGTCTTTGATCAGGTTGATGTCGCAATCGCGGTCGTAATACACGCGCATGTCAGGTCTCTCCGTTGGTGGAATTCTGGCGCTTGAGTACCGCCGGATGTCCTGAGTGTGGATATGAATTCCCGATAATTTCGGAAATTTATGGCCATTGTCATGCGTAATTTCGTCAATTATTGAAGATTTTATGCTTGATGACGTCGATCGCCGCATTTTGCGCTGTCTGCAGAACGACCCGAACGCCCCTGTGTCCGACCTGGCCGAGGCGGCGCGCGTGTCTTCTGGCATCTGCACCAGACGGCTGGAACGGATGCGCGATACCGGCGTGCTACAAGGCCAGCGCGCAATCATTGATTGGGCCGCGTTGGGTTACAGTGTCGAGGTGTCGCTGCGCATAACGCTCAACAAAACCAACCCGCGCGCCTTCGATGAGTTTGCCGAGGCCGCCCGCGCCATTCCCGAGGTGATGGAGATTCAGACCTTTCTGGGCCGGGTCGACACCCGCCTGTCGGTCATTGCGAAAGACATGGGCCACTACCAGCAGATCTACCGCGACGCCATTTTGACGCTGCCGCACATTACCGACATTGAAGCGCTGATGCATGTGGCCGAGATCAAGCAGGCAGGTGCCCTGCCCATATGATTGAGATTGATGACATCGACCGCCGCATCTTGTCGGCGCTCTCGCAAGACGCAACGCTCTCGGCAGGCGCATTGGGCCGTGACTTGGGCCTCAGCCAACCTGCCACCTGGCGCCGGATCAAACGGCTGGAACAGGCGGGCGTTCTGAAAGGCCGCCGGGTCGCGCTGGATGCCGAAAAGCTGGGCCTCGGCGTGACGGTTTTTCTCGGCGTGAAACTCGCTGCGAAGGGCAGGGTGGGGCTGGAGGATTTCGAACGCGCCGTCACCGCCATCCCCGAAGTGCAAACCGTGCAGCACGTCCTTGGCCTTTACGACTATCGCCTTCGCGTTGTCGCCCGCGATGTGAGCGACTTCGAACGGGTCTTGCGCCGCCGCATCATGGCGCTGCCGGGCGTCGGCGATGTTGAAGCGAACGTGCTGCTCAGTGAAGAGTTGCGTCCGGGGCCGATTTAGAGAGTCACGCGCTTGATTTGTACCAAGCCAGAACGTCTTTCTGACGTGAGCGGCCCACGGGCACTGTACGGTCATCGGTCAGTGTCAAATCCAGTTTATGGGCGTCGCGCCGCGTTGCTTTCACGGCCTTTTTGCTGACCCACCAAGACCGGTGCACCTGAAGCCCATCGGCATCGCCAAGCTCGGCAATGGCATCTGACAGACGGATCAGCACCAGGTCGGCACCCTTGTCCGTTGTGACTTCGACATAGTGGTCTTGGGCTTGCAGGCTGAGGACGTCGCCGCGCAATTCCGGTTTCAACCGCTGCATCAGCCTCGATGATTGAGGCTGGGGGTCGGCGCGCTGCTCGCTTCCAGTTCCGACGACGATGTTGGTCAATAGCGCCACCGCCGCTGAGATCGGTGTGCACAGCGCGATCAGGCGCGGAATGTCTTTCAATTCTCCGTCGTCATTGCCAGCGAAGTACGAATTAATTGCAAAGACAATCAGCCCCACGGGCACACCCGCCACAAGCCCGCCCACCAAACTGCTGCCCCACGCCGAATGGCCGCGTGACACCAAGAGGTGGTGAATTTGGCGAATGATCAAAGCGGCGGGAAAGAAGGTGGCAAGGCTGATCCCGGTCCAGTAGAGCGCCCGGCCCGGGAAGGAAAACTCCTCGCCGCTGTCGAACGGGGCTGAGACGGTCAGGACGGCCATGACGCAGGCGAACCCCAACCAGAAAGCGGGCGCGCGCACTGTTTCTGACAGTTCGCGCTTCGCCAACTGAAATTCCTGGCTGTTCACGAATTCTGACATGCTTTTCATGCAGTTAGCGTCGCTTCCTTACTCAATGTTTCCAACAATAGCCTCCAGACTGAAAACGTCAAAACAGGAGTGTCACGTGAAATACCTGAACCTTGCGGAATGGGCGGAAGAACCGATGATCATCAAAATCCACG
>JBCCRB010000453.1:0-2420 GCA_039208465.1 Pseudomonadota bacterium | reverse complement strand
GGCAGCGCGCCAAACTGTTGGGTGCGTTTTTGCGCGTCGCCTACCTGTTCACCGCGTCCATGCCCGGCATCGTGGAACGGCTGACCTGGTCAAAAGAAGATGATGAAACGATGCTGCTGCGCGTGCCGGAAAGCCTGGCGCACTTGCTAGGCGAACGGCCCCAAGGGCGCATCAATCAACTGTCAAAAATCACCGAACAAAAGATCGAAATCCGGATCATTCCCGATTGATCGTGGTGATCTTCCGGTCCTCAAAAGCCACCGCAATCCGGCCGTCGAGCATCGCCAAAGCCCGGTTGCCGAAAACGTCGCGCCGCCATCCTTGCATGGCTGCGACCTCGGCATTTTCGCCATGCACGGCAATCTTTTCCAATTGCTCCGTGTTGGCGATGATCTTCTGCGCCACATCAAGCTCTTCAGCGGTCAGTTTCAGCAACACTTTCAAAAGATCAACCGCCGCACCGGTGCCTTCGGGCGAAGGGGCCGTGCGCGGCACCTTGGGAAGTTGGTCGCGGTCCAGCGCCTTCACATCATCGATAATCTGCAGCGCAGCCTTGCCTACCGCCGACCGCTCAACGCCCTTATAGATCGTGCGCAAACGGCCAAGCGCGCGCTCGTCGCCGGGCTGTTGCTGGGCGATTTCATAAATCGCATCATCCTTCAATACCCGGCTGCGTGGCGTGTTCTTGGTCCGCGCTTCCGTTTCGCGCCATTCAGCAAGCCGCTTGGTAATTTCAAATTCGCTCGGCTTGCGCGCCCGTAATTTGAGCCGTTTCCACGCATCCTCCGGTTTCATATTATAGGTGTCCGCAGAGGTCAGGACCGCCATTTCTTCTTCGAGCCAGTGCCCACGCCCATTTTCTTCCAGCATCGCGGTCAGATGGGCGTAGATCTGCCGCAAATGGGTCACGTCCGCGGCGGCATAATCAAGCTGTTTTTCGGTCAGCGGCCGCAGCTTCCAATTGGTGAAGCGCGAGGACTTGTCGATATGCACATCGGCAATCCGTTTCGCCAATGCGTCATAGGCGATGGAATCGCCAAAGCCGCACACCATCGCTGCCACTTGCGTATCGAAAATCGGATGCGGCACCGAGCCCGACAAATGGAAAAAGATCTCAACATCCTGCCGCGCCGCATGAAAAACCTTGGTCACCGACGCATTGGCGAGGAGGTCAAACAGCGGTTGCAAATCCATGCCTTTGGCAAGCGGATCGATCAGCACCACATGCTCATCGCAGGCGATTTGCACAAGGCACAGATCCGGCCAGAACGTGGTCTCCCGGACAAACTCCGTGTCGATGGTTATATGCGGTTTTGCCGAATAGCCGTCGCAAACTTCGCGCAGCCGCTGCGTGGTCGTGATCGTTTCATACATCAAGTGTCGCGCTTAGCGGACGAATCGCCATCTGTCGAACCGTTTTGCGCATCTGACGCCTTTGCCAGTTTCGCAAATGCCGGTGAGGTGCGCAAAAGCATCGCAAACCGAGACCGTTCGCCGACCGGCACACCGGCCCGGCGCCGCATTCGCCACACAGTTGCCGCCGCCAACGCCAGATGCACAAGGCTCGTATAGGTAAACAGCGCATTGACCCCGAATGTCTCCATCACCAGCGCGGCGGCGAACGGGCCGAACATCGCACCGAGCGAGAAAAAGAACATCAGGCCCGCGGCGACAAGCGCATGATCGCCGGGCCCGGCGTGGTCGTTCGCATGCGCTGCCGACAGTGAGTAAAGCGGCAATGCGAAGGCACCGAAGGTGAAGATCCCGATATAGTTGAGCAGGGGCGATGTGCCGGCAATCAATGTCAAAAAGAAGCCGGCCGCCACCGCGCAAAGCGTGACCACCAGCACAATTGTGCGCCGGTCGTAGCGATCAGACAGATAGCCAAGCGGATATTGCAGCACCGCACCACCGATGATCCCCGCACTCATGAAGGTCGCGACATTGGCGATATCTAGCCCGATCCCTTCCGCATAGAGAGGGCCGATCAGGCGGAACGCGGCATTGGTGGCCCCGATTGCCACACAGCCGATACAGGCAAGCGGCGACAGAACCCAGACCTTGCGCAGATCAAACCTGACAGCGTCCGGCGGCTTCGGGCTCGACCGGTCGGCCAGCGACACCGGCACAAGCGACAGGGTGAGCATGATCGACATGACGGCAAACAGCACAAAGCCTTCAGCGCCCAGCACCGGCAGCATATATTGCGCGCCGGTGACCGCCGCGATGTCAATGATCCGGTAAATCGATAAAACACGCGCCCGCACCTCATTGGGCACACCGGCATTGATCCATCCTTCGACGGTCGTGAACAGGCCGACAAAGCAAAAGCCGACCAAAAAACGGATGATGATCCAGGCAATCGGATCGACAATCACCATCAGCATCAGCGTACCGGAGGCGGCAATCGCGGCAAGCGC
>JBCCRB010000452.1:0-2431 GCA_039208465.1 Pseudomonadota bacterium | reverse complement strand
GTTTTTTGCGCCAACAGCTTCTTCAATGAAGCGGCGCCTGCCCGTTTGGGCCCGCCTATGATGACCGGGCCGCCCGGCCGAACGAGGCGATTGGCGGCCATGATGTTGGCTAATGTCTCCGCCCGGTGTTTGCCGACAAGGACCAGTGCGAAGTCATAGCCAGCGGCGCTATCGTCTCTTTCTTTCTCCACATTATATCCAGCCCCTGACAGGCGCAGATAGCGATCGCGCCAAGGCTGCAGACAGGTCAACACCGACCGCCATAGGGCATGATCCACGCCTGTTGGCAGCTCGGCATTGAGGTAAACGCCCCTGCCTTGCGGCACCGGCATGTCAGCCTCATCAAACGCCAAAAACAGCGGGGTTACGAATGCCATGATATTGATCGCTCAAAGAAAAAAGGCGGAGCCAAAATGGCCCCGCCAATCAAATCGGTCAAATGAAGGCGCTTAGTCGGCAGCTTCATCCTTCTTGATTTCCTTGCCGGTCTCCTGGTCAACAACCTTCATGGACAGGCGAACCTTGCCACGCTCGTCGAAGCCCATCAGCTTGACCCAGACCTTGTCGCCCTCTTTGACGACGTCGGTCGTCTTGCCGACGCGCTCATTGGCCAGTTGGGAAATGTGCACGAGGCCGTCCTTGGGGCCGAAGAAGTTGACGAAAGCGCCAAAGTCCGCGGTTTTTACAACCGTGCCCTCGTAGATGACGCCGACTTCCGGTTCCGCCACAATGGTGTGGATCCAGTGCTTGGCCGCATCGATTTCCTTTGCGGAAGACGAGGCGATTTTAACCTGGCCGTCATCTTCGATGGAGATCTTTGCGCCGGTTTTCTCGACGATCTCGCGGATCACCTTACCACCGGAGCCGATCACATCACGGATCTTGTCGACCGGGATCTGCATCTGCTCGATACGCGGCGCAAATTCACCAAGCTCTTGGCGGCTTTCCGACAGGGCGTTGGCCATTTCGCTTAGAATATGCACGCGGCCATCCTTGGCTTGGGCCAAGGCGATCTTCATGATCTCTTCAGTGATGCCATCGATCTTGATGTCCATCTGAAGCGAGGTGATGCCGTCTTCGGTGCCGGCCACTTTAAAGTCCATGTCGCCGAGATGATCTTCATCACCCAGAATGTCAGACAGAACGGCAAAATCATCGCCTTCCTTGATCAGACCCATCGCGATACCAGCGACCGGTGCTTTCAAGGGCACACCGGCATCCATCAGGGCCAGCGATGTGCCGCAAACGGTTGCCATGGATGATGACCCGTTGGATTCGGTGATCTCCGAGACAACACGCAGTGTGTACGGGAATTCTTCCGCGCTCGGCAGCAGCGGATGGACAGCGCGCCACGCGAGCTTGCCATGGCCAATTTCGCGGCGGCCCGGCGAACCCATCCGACCAGCTTCACCAACCGAATAGGGCGGGAAGTTGTAATGCAGAAGGAAGGTTTCCTTATAGGTGCCGGTCAGCGAGTCGATGAATTGCTCATCTTCGCCAGTACCCAGCGTCGCAACGACCATCGCCTGTGTCTCACCACGGGTGAAGACAGCCGAGCCGTGGGTGCGTGGGAATACACCAACTTCGGAAACAATCGGACGTACCGTCGACAGGTCGCGGCCATCAATGCGCTCACCTGTCTTGATGATGTTGCCGCGGACCACGGAAGCTTGCAGCGACTTGAACACGGATTTTAGTTGCTCAGGCGCCCAAACCGGGTTTTCAGCCCCTTCCGGGTAAAGCGTTTCAAAAACCTTGGTCATCGCCGCATCAATGGCGGTATAACGAGCGGTTTTGTCCGTGATCTTGTAGGCTTCCAGCAATTCGTCGGCGATCAGGCCGGACATTGTTGCTTCCAGCTCCGACAGATCTTCGGGTTGGAAATCGCGTGGTTCTTTGGCTGCAACTTCAGCCAGCGAAACGATCGCTTTAAGGACCGGCTGGAAGGCCGTCTGGCCAAACACAACAGCGCCGAGCATGATTTCTTCGTCGAGTTCCTGGGCTTCGGATTCAACCATCAGGACGGCATCGGATGTGCCGGCAACGACCAGGTCGAGCGCAGTTTCTTCCATCTCGTCAATGTGCGGGTTCAGCACATATTCGCCGTTGATGTAGCCCACGCGCGCCGCACCAATCGGGCCCATAAAGGGCACACCAGAAAGGGTCAGGGCAGCAGAAGCGCCAACCATGGCTACGATATCCGGATTGTTCTCCAGATCGTGCTGCAGCACCGTCAGAACGACCTGCGTTTCATTTTTATAGCCATCGGCAAACAGCGGGCGGATAGGCCGGTCGATCAGGCGCGATGTGAGTGTCTCGTTCTCCGACGGACGGCCTTCGCGCTTGAAATAACCGCCGGGGATCTTGCCCGCGGCAAAAGCTTTTTCTTGGTAGTTGACGGTTAGCGGAAAAAAGTCCTGACCAGGTTTTG
>JBCCRB010000451.1:0-2434 GCA_039208465.1 Pseudomonadota bacterium | reverse complement strand
GTTGCCACGTTGAGTGCGAGGCCGTGCGCTCAAAGGGGAGGTTCCATGGCAAAAGCCGATTTTGAGGATGTAGCGTCGACGGCCGCAACCGAAGTTGCAAGTTTCGAAGACCACAATAAGGGCCTGTTCGGCAAGTTTCACCATGCGCTGCACACCACCCCGGCGCTTGTGCCGCTCATCGTCCTTTTGGTGGCGATCATCGTCTTCGGGCTCACCCTCGGCTCGCGCTTCTTCTCGCCCTTTGCACTCACCCTGATCTTACAACAGGTGCAGATCGTCGGCATCGTGGCCGCCGCCCAATCCATCGTTATCCTCACCAAAGGCATCGATCTGAGTGTCGGCGCCATCGCCGTCATCTCATCGGTCATCATGGGGCAATTCACCTTCCGCTATGGCCTGCCGGTCGAGGTGGCGCTGCTGTGTGGCTTGGTCACAGGCACGGCTATTGGCGCCGTCAATGGCTGGCTTGTCGCGCACATGAAACTGCCGCCCTTCATCGTCACGCTCGGCATGTGGCAAATCGTGCTGGCGGCGAACTTCCTCTATTCAGCCAACGAAACAATTCGGGCACAGGACATCGAAGCCAACGCCCCGCTGCTGCAATTCCTCGGCGAGCGGATCAATATCGGCGGCGCCGTCTTTACCTATGGTGTGATCTTCATGATCCTCCTTGTCATCCTGCTCGCCTATGTGTTGCGCCATACCGCCTGGGGCCGGCATGTCTATGCGGTTGGCGATGATCCGGAAGCCGCTGAACTCTCCGGCGTCAACGTCAAAGCAACACTGGTCTCTGTCTACGCCCTGGCGGGCCTGATCTGCGCCTTTGCCGGTTGGGCACTGATCGGCCGCATCGGGTCTGTCTCACCGACATCCGGCCAGCTGCTCAACATTGAAAGCATCACGGCCGTAGTGATCGGCGGCATTTCCCTGTTCGGCGGGCGTGGCTCCATCCTGGGCGCGTTTTTTGGCGCGCTGATCGTCGGTGTCTTTACGCTGGGCCTGCGGCTCGCTGGGGCCGACGCCCAATGGACCTTCCTGTTGATTGGCGTATTGATTATTGCCGCTGTCGCCGTCGACCAATGGATCAGAAAGGTAGCCGCATGACTGAGCCAATTCTTCAAGGCCGCGGCCTCGTCAAACGCTACGGCCGCGTCACTGCCCTCGACCATTGCGACTTCGAATTGATGCCGGGCGAAATCCTCGCGGTTATCGGCGACAATGGCGCCGGCAAATCATCACTGATCAAAGCCGTCTCGGGGGCCGTCATACCTGACGAGGGCGAGGTCTATCTGGAAGGCAAGCGGGTCAATTTCCGTTCACCCATCGAGGCGCGCGAAGCGGGCATTGAAACGGTCTACCAGACGCTGGCCATGTCGCCCGCGCTTTCCATCGCAGACAACATGTTCATGGGTCGCGAAATCCGCAAACCCGGCATCAGGGGTACCCTGTTCCGGCAATTGGACCGCAAGAAGATGGAGGAGATCGCCCGGCAAAAGCTCAGCGATCTTGGCCTGATGACCATCCAGAACATCAACCAGGCCGTCGAGACACTCTCCGGCGGTCAGCGCCAGGGCGTCGCTGTGGCGCGCGCCGCTGCCTTTGGCTCCAAGGTCATCATCCTTGATGAGCCCACCGCTGCGCTCGGCGTCAAGGAAAGCCGACGCGTTCTGGAACTCATTCAGGATGTCAAAAGCCGCGGCATTCCAATCATCCTGATTAGCCACAACATGCCGCACGTGTTTGAAGTGGCCGACCGGATCCACATTCACCGGCTCGGCAAGCGCCTGACCGTGATCAACCCGGCTGACTACTCCATGTCCGATGCGGTTGCCTTCATGACCGGGGCGAAAGAACCCGACGGCAAGGCGCAAGCCGCATGACGCGCGCAGGACAGGACTACGCCTGACCGGCTGAATGAGAATGACCAACCATGAGTGCCGCCGATCCCCAGCACATTGATCAGGTCTGCAAGGCGATTAAAAACCGGGCGGTCACCGGCAGGCTGATGGTGGCCATCGCCGGCGCGCCTGCATCGGGCAAATCAACACTGGCGCAAGCCGTCACCGATCAGCTCAACGCCGGCACGCATACCGAAGCCTGCCTCGTCCCGATGGACGGGTTTCACAAGGACAATCAGATCCTGCGCCGTGATGGCCTATTGGACCGAAAAGGCGCGCCCGCCACCTTTGATGTGCACGGGTTTTTATCGATGTTGCGGCGCCTGCGCGCACGGGACGAAGATGTCTATGTGCCGCTGTTTGACCGCACGCGCGACCTGGCCATTGCCGGCGCGGCTTGTATCCCGACCGAGTGCCGCACCGTGATCGTGGAAGGCAATTATCTGTTAACCAACACGCCGCATTGGGCGGATGCCAAGGCGTTTTTTGATCTCACCATATTTTTGCAGGTCAACATGGATGTGCTCCAGCGCCGC
>JBCCRB010000450.1:0-2472 GCA_039208465.1 Pseudomonadota bacterium | reverse complement strand
CCCGCATTAGATCAAGGTGAAAGTCCGCTTCAATGTAACCGATGCGACTTCGCGCTCGAGTCAACTTTGATCTTGGCCAGAAAGCGACAAGACCTGGGGACAAGGGGTAAATGGAAGCTAGCGTAACGACATCAACAAGCACACACACTTGGGAAGTTGTTCCTGCCAACACACTGGTGGGCGTTATCCTGATGGTCTTGTTCATCTACCTATTCTTCCGCCACTTCATGTTCACCCTTGTGTTCATGGACTTGCTGGTGGGTTGGCTGCGGGAGTATTCATGGTTCCCGAAAGAAGGAAAGCGCTTGAGAACACTGATCCATTGGATCATCGCTTTAGCGTTGCTACCTGGATTCTTGTTAGTCGCTGGTGCCGCTGGGTGGGTAGAATTCATTCCACAATAACCGAATGTCAAACACAGCCCGGCATCGCGCGCCTTAAGGCCCAAACCAGCCCCTTCTCCAAAACCCGCAATCCCGTTAAGCCTCAACCTGAAAACCAAACAAACCCTAAGGAACACACCCATGTGGGAAAATCGCTACGCCGGAACCGACCAATACCTTTTTGGCGAAGCACCGGCGCAGATGCTGGTTGAAAACCCCTGGGTGCTGGACGGCGCAAAGACCTGCCTGTGCGTTGCCGATGGCGAGGGGCGCAATTCGGTGTGGATTGCGCGAAAGGCACTTGCCACCAGCAGTTTTGATCTGGCGCCAACGGCCGTCGACCGTGCCAATGCGCTTGCCGCCAAGGCCGGCGTGCAACTGGACGCCCATATCAGCGCCTGGGAAGCATGGGACTGGTCAAAGACCTTCGATCTCGTGGTGGCCATCTTCATTCAATTTGCATCGCCCGACGAACGCGTCCGCCAGTTTGACAATCTGCGACAGGCGGTTCGGCCCGGTGGCCGCCTCGTCCTGCATGGCTACACGCCCGAGCAGATCGCTTTTGGCACCGGCGGCCCGCCCTTCTCCGAGAATATGTATACGACCGACCTTCTCAGCCAGGCTTTTGGGGATTGGCAGATTTTGCGCCTGGCCGCCTATGAGCGCGATGTGCAGGAAGGGCGTGGCCATTCGGGCCAATCCGCGCTGATTGATCTTGTGGCGCAAAAGCCGGCAGCTTAGCGCAACGCCGCTTCAATATTGCCGCCATCGACGGTCATCACATGCGCTGTTGTGCGTTCGGCCTTGGCGAGCGCCACAAACGCATCGGCCACATGGCGGGCCTCCACTTCCTTGCGCAACAGATTGCCGGCCATGTAATCGGCCTCAGACACCCCACGCGCTTTGGCCCGCGATGTGATGAAATCATCGTCCAAAAGGCCCGAGCGGATCCGATCCGCATTGACACCATTGACCCTGATGCCTTCCGGCCCAAGCTCCAAAGCCAATTGCCGCAACAGGAAGAACGTGGTCGCCTTGGGCAGCCCATAGGCACCAAAACCCTTGCCTGGATTGACGGCCTGCTTTGACACATTGAATAGCAATTGCCCGCCATAACCCTGCCGCCGCATGATCTGCGTTGCCGCTTGCGCCATTGCGCGATGGGCAAAGAAATTGACCTCAAACGACGCGCGGAACGCATCCTCATCCATCGCCAAAATATCGCCCTGCAGCGCATAGCCGGCATTGGAGACCAGGATGTCGATCCCACCAAAGCGCTTCACCACCGCATCCATCGCACGCCCAGCCGCGCCCTCTTCCGCCAGATTGGCGGTCACCGGCAGCACAGTGCCGCCCAGTTCCGCTGCCGCTGCCGCACACCGTTCCGCATCTTGATCGATCAGCGCGATCGCCGCACCTTCTTTGGCAAAAGCCTTAGCGGTCGCAAGGCCAATGCCGCCTGCCCCGCCGGTCACCGCCACAATGCGCCCGGTAAAAGCTTGCGCGCTGGCTTTCGCCAATTTGGCCTGTTCCAGCGACCAATATTCCATGTCGAAAAGATCATCCTGCCCGATCGGGTGAAAGCCACCGGCCGCTTCGCCAAGGCTCATCACCTCCACCGTCTGCTCGGCAATATCGGCCGCCGCCGCAGCCGCTTTGGCATCCTTGCCGATCCCCGCAATGCCGACCCCTTCGATCCACGCCACGCAGGGGTGCGGCTCGAGCATCATTTTGTGGCCGCCGACGCGCGCATTCTGCGCCCCAAACATCGCGCGATAGGCATCGGCATAGGCGTTTACCTTCGCCGTCAACTGGTCCACCCCGGCAGCGATATCATCACGCGTCAGGACCAGCATCTGCCCCTTGGTGCGGATCACATGATCGGGCGAGCCGACGCCGCGCGCGCACAAAACATCAAGGTCCGTTCGTGCCAGAAACGCATCAATCACCGGCCCGGTGCTTGATGCCTTTCTGGCACGAAAAGATCTGGACGTGTTGCGCGGGCGCGGCGTCGGTTCGCCCGATCATGTGATCCGCACCAAGGGTCAGATGCTGGTGCTGACGCGTGATGATCTCGACGCCGGTGCTG
>JBCCRB010000449.1:0-2480 GCA_039208465.1 Pseudomonadota bacterium | reverse complement strand
TAGCAGGGGAGCGCCTTCGACCACTCGGCCACCTCTCCGCTCATCCTCCGAGCTAGCATGATTTGCGCGCTGGTCAAATGGTTAGCTTAAACTGTTTCCACCTTGCCGCCTCGCGCCGATGCATTTAACCGGTTGCGGCTAGAGAAAGGTGTGTTTTGTCCGTCAAGATCAATCCCATTGTCGCCGCCCTGCCCGATACGGTTCCGTTCGTTGCACCGGAGGAAGTTGAGCGCGCGCGCGGTACCGCCTTCCAGGCGCGGCTTGGGGCCAATGAAGGCAATTTCGGCGCCGCGCCAGCGGCCGTTGAGGCCATGGCGCGCGCGGCACAGGACGATGTCTGGAAATATTGCGATCCAACGGCGTTCCATTTGCGCGAGGCGCTGGCTGAGCCTTTAGGCATACCGCTAGACGCCCTTGTCTGCGGGCCGGGCATTGATGGACTGCTCGGGCTGATCGTGCGGATTTTTTCCGAGCCGGGCGACCGGATTGTCAGTTCGCTCGGCGCCTATCCGACGTTCAATTACCATGTGCACGCCTATGGCAGGCAGCTCGTGACAGTGCCCTATCGAACCTACCACGAGGATCTTGAAGCCTTGGCCGCCAAGGCTTCTGACGTGGGCGCGTCGATGATCTATGTGTCCAATCCGGACAATCCGATGGGCACATGGTGGGATGGCGATGCGATCGCAGCCTTTGTCGAAGCCGTTGATCCCAACATCTTGATCATTCTCGATGAAGCCTATGGCGAGACCGCACCGGCTGGCACGCTGCCACCCATCGATTTGGACCGCCGCAATCTGATCCGGCTGCGCACCTTTTCGAAGGCCTACGGCCTGGCCGGCCTGCGGGTTGGCTATGCCTTTGGCGCCCCGGCGCTGATCGGGCTTTTCAACCGTGTGCGGGACCATTTCGGGGTCAACATTATGGCGCAAGTGGCGGCCCGCGCGGCGCTTTCATCATCGGATTGGCTTGCACAAACTGTGCAACAGATTGCCGACGGGCGAGAGGCTATCGCGGCGATTGCCCAGTCCAATGGCCTTGAGCCCATCGCGTCGGCGACCAATTTCGTGACGATTGATTGCGGCGGCGACAAAGGCCATGCCGAACGGCTGGTTGCCGGTCTGGCTGAGCGGCAGATTTTCGTGCGAAAACCGATGGCGCCGGGGCTTGATCATTGCATTCGCGTGAGCGTGGGAAGACCTGAAGAGATCGACCTGCTGGCAGCGCAATTGCCGCATCTTTTGTAACCGGCGGCGCGGCCTCCCCTTGGATCAAACGGCAAAATGGGGTAGCGCTTGACGCAAGGTGGCCATCGCGACGGATATCAATAATTGAGAGGCTACCGCATGCGGAACGAGGACACCAACACTGGTGCCATCACCGACGAAGCGCAGAAGATCACGCTTGTCCAAACCAGCAAACACACGCTGGTCGAAGACATATTTGCGATAACGGTCGGCGTCGTTTTAACGTCGGTTGGCGTCTATCTGTTTCAGCAGGCTGAGCTGGTCATTGGCGGCGTTGCCGGCATTGCATTGGTGACGAGCTATGCCACCGGGATCGATTTTTCGATCCTGTTCTTTGCGATCAATCTGCCTTTTTACATTTTTGGTATTGGCGGCCTTGGCTGGCGTTTCATCATCAAGACCTTTTGCGCGGTTGCGCTGATGTCGGTGCTGGTGCGTCTTCTGCCCGACCTGCTTGTCATAGAGACGATCCACCCTCTGGTGGCAGCGGTCGGCGGCGGCACGATGATCGGCCTTGGCCTGTTGGCCCTGTTCCGGCACGGCGCCGGGCTCGGTGGCATCAACATCCTCGTCTATTGGCTGCAGGCTACGCGCAATATCCGCGCCGGCTACACACAGCTGGTCGTTGATTGCTGCATTCTTGTCGCTGCGTTTTTCGTGGTCGGTTCGGTTGCCGCGCTCTGGTCCGTGGGCGGGGCCGTCTTGTTCAACATGATCCTCGGCGTCAATCACAAGCCGGGCCGCTATATGGGCGCCAGCTAGGCGACCTTATTGACCAAACAAGAAACCACGCCCGGCCATCCCCAACCAGACGTGGTTCCTCTCTAACCGGATACCCGGCCATCGCAGCCGTGAGGTCCCCAGCCGCAATTCTCTTGTTTGATGATCGTGGCTTAGTGTTGGGTCATCCACTGGCGCGCATCGCGCAGTGCCTTGGCCAGATCCGCCTTTGACATTGTCTCGGCGATTTCAGCGCGCAACGCGGCAGCGCGCGGTGAGCCCTTAATAGCTGCGATGTTGAACCATTTATGTGCTTCAATCAGGTTCATGTCGCGGTCGCGCCCGGAAGCGGCAGCCATGCCCATTTCGAAGATGATGTCTGCAGAAGCATCGCTGCCCAGTGCAGCTTGATCGACGCTGTTGATGTCAAAACGTGCCATTTTTTGTTCCTCGGTGTCCCTGTACCCAGTTTTTTTACCGATGCTTGTGTGCTCACATTTCCATCGGCTGATG
>JBCCRB010000448.1:0-2481 GCA_039208465.1 Pseudomonadota bacterium | reverse complement strand
CAAAAGCGCGACCAGCGACGTCCAGTTCCAGACATCCATGACGACAACCGTGATCCAGGCATCGATCGGATCATTGGTGTAATTGTAGTCAATGCCGGCAGCATCGAGTGCGTAACCTAACAGGCCGATATCAACGCGGCCGAAGATCTGCCAGATCGTGCCAACGACGTTGAACGGGATCAGCAGTGGCAATGCCATCAAGACCAGGCAGAAAGAGGCCCAGAAGCCCTTTTTGGGCATGTTGAGCGCAATGTAGACGCCGAGCGGTATCTGGATCGCTAGAATGATGAGGGAGAAGACGATCTGCCGCCCGAGCGCGTTGTGGATGCGCTCTGAGGTCAGGATTTCTTCAAACCATTCCAGCCCGACCCAGAAAAACACATTGTTCCCAAATGTGTCCTGCACCGAATAATTGACCACCGTCATCAGCGGGATCACGGCGGAGAACGCGACCAGCACCAATACCGGCAGGACGAGAAACCATGCTTTTTGGTTGACTGTCTTTTCCATTACGCGGCCTCCCCCTGCACGCGCCATTCATCGGCATAGACGTTGACCCGGTCAGGGCGGAACGCCACCCGGTTCATGTCGGTGCCGACGGGCATGCCTTCCGGCACAACGATGTTGATGTCATTGCCGAAAAAATCGGCGCGCACGATGCGATGGCGGCCAACATCTTCGATCCGGCGGATGTTTACCGGCAGGCCGTCTTTTGCCGACAGGGTTGCAAATTCCGGACGCACGCCGATCTCAACCGTGCCGTTCAAATTCTTGTAGGACCGGCCCAGCTTGATGCTTTTGCCATTGATATAGGCCTGATTGCCGTCAACCTTGGCTGGAATGACATTCATGCCGGGCGACCCGATAAAGTAGCCCACAAAAGTATGGGCCGGCGTCTCGAACAATTCCTGCGGCGTGCCGATTTGCACGACGCGGCCATCATACATGACCACGACCTTGTCGGCGAAGGTCAGTGCCTCGGTCTGATCGTGCGTAACGTAGATCATGGTGTGACCGAATTCGCGGTGAAGCGATTTGAGCTGTGTGCGCAACGCCCACTTCATATGCGGATCGATAACGGTCAGCGGCTCATCAAACAGGATCGCGTTGACATCTTCGCGCACCATGCCACGGCCTAGCGAAATCTTCTGCTTGGCGTCTGCGGTCAGGCCGCGCGCCTTGCGGTTCAGGGCCTCTTCCATGCCAATCATTTTGGCAATCTGGTCAACACGCTTTGCAATATAGGCAGTATCGGCCCCGCGGTTCTTCAGCGGGAATGCCAGATTTTCGCGCACAGTCATCGTGTCGTAGACGACCGGGAACTGGAACACCTGCGCGATGTTGCGTTCGGTGGTTGCGGCATGCGTGACATCATTGCCGTTGAACAGGATTGATCCCTGCGATGGTTCAAGCAGGCCGGAGATGATGTTGAGCAAGGTCGTCTTGCCGCATCCTGATGGACCGAGCAGCGCATAGGCCTCGCCGTCTGCCCAAACATGGTTGATTTCCTTGAGCGCGAAGTCTTCTTCTGCCTTTGGGGACGGCAAATAGGAATGGGCAAGTTTGGAGAGTGTAATCTGTGCCATGATTTAAGCCTTACGCCGCCTGCGCATAGGAAGCCGATGCCACCAGGTCGCCGGTTTCGCCAAAAACGTAGGCGTGCGCGGGATCGAGGAAGACCTGGATTGTTGTGCCGATTTCCAGATCGCGCACGCCGTGCACCACGCCGACCCAGCGTTCTTCATGATGATCCATGTGAACGAACGTCTCCGACCCGGTGATTTCGGTCACCGCGATGGCGCAGGAAAACTCCATTGCGTCTGCCGCATGTTTTTCCAGTTCCACATGGTTCGGGCGGAAGCCGGCTGTGTAGCGGCCATCGGCAAGGTCGGCGAGCGGTCCGGCGGCCGGGCAGGATTGGCCATCGCCAAACATGATCTTTTTGCCGACCTTTGAGATGCGCAAGAAATTCATCGGCGGGTCGGAGAAAACGCGCGCGGTGGTTGCATCGACCGGGTTGCGATAGATGGTCGGTGTTGGCCCGAATTGCGTGACCCGCCCTTCCCAAAGGGTCGCTGTGTTGCCGCCGAGCAGGAGCGCTTCTTCGGGTTCTGTTGTCGCGTAGACAAAGATCGAACCAGCTTCCTCGAAGATCTTGGGGATCTCGATGCGCAATTCCTCGCGTAATTTGTAGTCCAGATTGGCAAGCGGCTCGTCGAGCAACACAAGCCCGGCGTTCTTCACCAAAGCGCGGGCCAGCGCGCAGCGTTGCTGCTGGCCGCCGGACAATTCAAGCGGTTTGCGGTCAAGCATTGGTGACAGCTTCATCAAATCGGCTGCTTTTCTCACTGCGGCGTCAATTTCGCGGGCGCTTCTGCCGCCAATGCGCATCGGTGACGCGATGTTCTCATAGACCGTCATCGATGGGTAATTGATGAATTGCTGATACACCATCGCCACTTCGCGATCCTGCACCCGCAT
>JBCCRB010000447.1:0-2489 GCA_039208465.1 Pseudomonadota bacterium | reverse complement strand
GTTCACGGTGATGGGGGTGACGGTCCTATCCACGATTGCAATGATCCTTTACCCGATCATCGTGAACCTGTTGAATCTGGGCGACTTGGCCGCTGGCGTTTTTCTTGGTGGCACCATCCATGATGTGGCACAAGTGGTGGGGGCCGGTTTCTCCGTATCCGAAAGCGTGGGTGATACTGCAACATTGGTGAAACTGATCCGCGTCTCTTTGTTGGCACCGGTCGTCATCATTGCCGCCCTGCTGATCCGCCGCTTTGCCACGCCTGCCGACGGCGGCGAACGCCCGCCAATCATACCGATGTTTGTTGTGGGTTTTCTTGTCCTTGCCACGCTCAATTCACTCGGTCTGATCCCGGTCAGCATTGCAAACGCACTCTCCGAGGCGTCGCGCTGGCTACTCCTGACCGCCATCGCCGCGGTCGGCATGAAAACCAATCTCAAAAAGGTGCTCGCTGTCGGTGGTTCAGCCATCGCGCTTATCATCACCCAGACCATTTTCATTGCAAGTATCATCCTATCCGGGGTTTACTTCCTCACCTAATCGCCGCCTGAAAGGGAAGCCATATGTCACTTGATCAGCCGCCGCTTGATACATCGCCAAAAGTCTCGGACGAGGTGCGCAAGACGACCTGTTACATGTGCGCATGCCGCTGTGGGATCAACGTGCATATGAAGGGTGGCAAGGTGGCCTATATCGAAGGCAACCGCGATCATCCGGTCAATCAAGGTGTTCTTTGCGCAAAGGGTAGCGCGGGCATCATGCAGCATAACGCGCCATCGCGGCTGCGCGCGCCACTTCGCCGGGTCGGACCACGCGGGTCGGGTGAGTTTGAAGAGATTTCGTGGGAAGAGGCGCTCGGTCAGGCGGTTGATTGGCTGAAACCGATCCGTGACAAACACCCCGAAAAACTGGCCTTCTTCACTGGCCGTGATCAGTCGCAATCCTTCACCGGCTTCTGGGCGCAGGCCTATGGCACACCAAATTTCGCAGCGCATGGCGGGTTCTGCTCAGTCAACATGGCCGCTGCGGGTATCTATACAATGGGCGGGGCGTTTTGGGAATTCGGCCAGCCGGATTGGGACCATACAAAGCTGTTCATGCTGTTTGGTGTGGCCGAAGACCATGACAGCAACCCGATCAAGATGGGGATCGGCAAGCTGAAGGCCCGTGGTGCGCGTATGATTGGCGTCAACCCGATCCGCACCGGCTATAATGCAGTGGCCGACGATTGGGTCGGAATAACGCCCGGCACGGACGGGCAATTCATTCTCGCGCTGATCCATTGCCTGATGAAGGCCGGCAAAGTCGATCTGGATTATCTGGCACGCTTTACGAACGCATCGGTTTTGGTCAATGAAGACCCCAACTCGGCTCAGTTTGGCCTGTTCCTGCGCGATGCGGATGGCAAACCACAGGTCATTGACCGCCGCACCGGGCACTTGGCGCCATGGGATGGTCAGGGGGTTGAGCCGGACCTTTCCGCAACTTTTCGCGATGCGGGTGTGACGCATCGCCCCGTCTTTCACCTGATGGCCGACCGATATCTGTCTGACGAATACGCGCCAGAGGCCGTCGCCGAAAGCTGCGGTATCTCGGCCAAACGCATTCGCGCAATTGCTGCCGACCTCGCGCGTGTGGCCTTTGACGAAGCAATTGAACTTGACCGCACATGGACCGATTTCCGGGGCAAAAAGCATACCAAGATGGTCGGGCGACCTGTCTCATTTCACGCCATGCGCGGCATCTCCGCCCATTCCAACGGGTTTCAGACCTGCCGCGCGTTGCATGTGCTGCAAATCATCCTGGGCTCGGTCGAGGTGCCGGGTGGCATGCGGTTCAAACCGCCCTATCCCAAACCTGCGACGGCGCATCCCAAGCCACATGGCAAAGTGACACCCGGCCAACCGCTCGATGGTCCGCATCTGGGCTATACGCATGGCCCCGAAGACTTGCTGTTGGAGGATGACGGCACGCCAAAGCGCATCGACAAAGCCTATTCCTGGGAAAACCCCATGTCGGCCCATGGGTTGATGCATATGGTAATCTCGAATGCCCATGCGGGTCACCCCTACAAGATCGACACGCTGTTTATGTATATGGCGAACATGTCATGGAACTCGTCCATGAATGTCGGCGGCGTCCATAAGATGCTGACGGACAAGGATGAAAACGGCGCCTACGTGATCCCGCACATCATCTATTCCGACGCCTATTCGTCCGAGATGGTGGCCTATGCCGACCTGATCCTGCCCGATACGACCTATCTGGAACGCCACGATTGTATCAGTCTGCTCGACCGCCCGATCTGCGAAGGCGACGCGGTCGCCGATGCGATCCGCTGGCCGGTGGTCGAACCTGATCGCGATGTGCGCGGCTTCCAGTCTGTCCTATGTGATCTGGGCGCGCGGTTGGGGATGCCGGGCTTTGTGAATGAGGATGGCAGCGCGAAATACAAGGACTATGCCGATTACATCACCAACCACATTCG
>JBCCRB010000446.1:0-2540 GCA_039208465.1 Pseudomonadota bacterium | reverse complement strand
TCCGGAGAGACCATTTCGAAAGTAAAGGCGTCGGCCATGATTAATTGTTCTCAGTTTTCTGCTTGTCGAAAAACGAGGCGATGAAACCCACAACCGCACCGATGACGGCACCAACAATCACATTCACCGGAACGGAATGCTCAGGGAACAGTCCGATGAATTGATCCAGCGAGTCCGGCCCGATCAGAAATCCGATCATGCCGCCGGCAAATACCAATTGTGCGATCAGGTCTAGTCTCATACCGCCTCCAGCTCAATTGGCAGCTTATGCTGCCTCCGCCGCCAGTTTCTGTGCTTTTTCAAGCGCCTCATCCATCGAGCCTACCATGTAGAAGGCAGCTTCCGGAAGATGGTCATAGTCACCATTGACCAGGCCTTTGAAGCCCTTGATCGTATCGGCCAAGTCGACAAGTTTGCCCGGAGAACCGGTGAAGACTTCGGCAACAAAGAATGGTTGCGACAGGAAGCGCTCGATTTTACGCGCCCGTGTCACGGTCAGTTTGTCATCCTCGGACAATTCATCCATGCCCAGGATCGCGATGATGTCCTGCAGAGCCTTGTAGCGCTGCAGTGTCGACTGTACTTGACGTGCCACTTCATAATGCTCGTCACCGACGATCTGCGGATCGAGCATACGCGATGTGGAATCAAGCGGGTCCACCGCCGGGTAGATGCCTTTCTCCGCGATCGCACGGTTAAGAACCGTCGTTGCATCAAGGTGGGCAAACGAAGTTGCTGGTGCCGGATCGGTCAAATCGTCGGCAGGGACATAAATCGCCTGCACCGATGTAATTGATCCTTTGGTTGTCGTGGTGATGCGCTCCTGCATCGAACCCATGTCGGTAGCCAGGGTTGGCTGATAACCCACCGCGGAAGGAATACGGCCCAACAGCGCTGACACTTCCGAACCGGCCTGAGTAAACCGGAAGATATTGTCCACGAAGAACAGAACGTCCTGCCCTTTGTCGCGGAAATCCTCAGCGATCGTCAGACCTGTCAAGGCAACACGGGCACGCGCACCGGGCGGTTCGTTCATCTGACCATAAACCAACGCGGCCTTGGAGCCTTCGGTTGAGCCCTTGTTTTCATTCGGGTCAACGTTCACGCGCGATTCGATCATTTCCCAGTAGAGGTCATTGCCTTCACGCGTCCGCTCGCCAACACCGGCAAAGACCGAATAGCCACCATGCGCTTTAGCGACGTTGTTGATCAGTTCCATGATCAGAACCGTCTTACCAACGCCGGCGCCGCCAAACAGGCCGATCTTGCCGCCTTTGGCGTAGGGCGCCAGCAAATCCACGACCTTAATCCCCGTGACAAGGATTTCAGCCTCAGTGGACTGCTCAACATATTCCGGCGCATCTTGGTGGATCGCCCGCTTGGCTTTGGTTTTAATTGGGCCAACCTCGTCAACTGGCTCGCCAATCACATTCATGATGCGACCCAGCGTTTCGTCACCAACCGGCACCTCAATCGGCGCGCCATTGTCGACAACATCCTGACCACGCACCAGACCTTCGGTGGAGTCCATCGCGATCGTGCGCACGGTGTTTTCGCCCAAGTGCTGGGCGACTTCCAGCACGAGCCGGTTGCCATTATTGTCTGTTTCAAGCGCGTTGAGGATCGCCGGCAAATCGCCTTCAAATTTCACGTCAACAACGGCGCCAATCACCTGACTGACTTTGCCTGTGGCTTTCTTGGCTGCTGCTTTAGCCATTGTGTGTCTACCCTTCCTTTAGAGCGCTTCCGCGCCGGAAATGATTTCAATAAGTTCTTTGGTGATCTGCGCCTGACGTTGCCTGTTGTAGGAAACGGTCAGTTTCTCAATCATCTCGCCTGCGTTGCGGGTCGCATTGTCCATGGCGCTCATACGCGCGCCTTGTTCGGAGGCAGCATTTTCCAGGAGCGCCCGGAAAATTTGCACCGAAATGTTGCGCGGAATGAGATCCTCCAGGATCGAAGCAGCATCCGGCTCGTATTCATAAACTGCCGCTGCGCTATCAGGCGTATCATCGGCTTCGTCTGAAGGCGCATGCGCCGGAATAACTTGCTGGCCCGTTGGGATTTGACTGATCACCGATTTGAATTCCGAATAGTACAAGGTGCACACATCGAACTCTTCAGCGTCGAACATAGCAATGATCTTGCTGCCAATCTCCGCCGCATTGGCAAAGGCAACATTCTTTACGTCACGCAGATCAACCCGGTCGACGATCAGGCTGTCAAACTCGCGGCGCAGGGAATCATAGCCCTTTTTGCCGACCGTAATGATTTTGACCGTCTTTCCTTCATTTTGTAGGCGCAGCACATCTTCGCGTGCACGCCGTGCAATCGAGGAGTTGAAGCCACCGCACAAGCCGCGTTCAGCGGTGCAAACCACCAGCAGATGCGTCTGCTCAGCACCTGTACCGCTCATCAGGCGCGGCGCGTCATTGGCGTCGACCAGCGAGGCAATATTGGCAAGAACGCTGCCCATCCGCTGAGAGTAGGGACGGGCTGCCTCAGCTGCTTCCTGCGCACGGCGCAGTTTCGCTGCCGCC